>NZ_JBSVWF010000086.1:0-17531 GCF_054071635.1 Pseudomonas sp. SDO52101_S400
ATCACAGCACCGTTCGACAGGGTCACGGTGACCGGCGTGCCGGCCGGGTTGGTCAGGGTCGCGGTGTAAACGATCGAACCGCCCTCGGCCACGGAACCTGTAGCGCTCAGGGTCAGGTTGGTAGTGTCGACGGTGTCGGTGACGGTGGTGCTGACCGGCGTTTTGTCGGCGACGAGGTTCTCGTAATTGCCGCCAGTCACGCCGGTGATTGCGTTGGTCAGCGGCGCGTGGCCGTTGAGCGCATCGTTCGGCGCGGTGGTGGTCACGGTGCCGGTGGTTTTGCCCACCTCAATGGTGATCGACTGACCGTTGGACAGAGTCACTGTGACTGGCGAACCAGTGACCGGTGCGCCAACAGTCGCAGTGTAAGTGACTGTGCCACCTTCAGCCGCCGACTCAGTTGCGGTCAGTTTGACCGTGGTTGTGTCGATGGTGTCAGTGACCTGGGTCACCGCAGGAACGGTGCTTGGCACCAGGTTCTCGAAGTTGCCGCCAGTGGCCGTCGAAATGGTTGCCTCGACTTTGCCGGCGTCTTTGTAGACGTCGTCCGCTGGAGCCGCAACGGTCACGGTGCCGGTGGTTTTACCGGCCTCGATGGTGATCACAGCACCGTTCGACAGGGTCACGGTGACCGGCGTGCCGGCCGGGTTGGTCAAAGTCGCGGTGTAAACGATCGAACCGCCCTCGGCCACAGAGCCTGTAGCGCTCAGTGTCAGGTTGGTGGTGTCGACAGTGTCGGTGACCGTGGTCGAAACCGGCGTTTTGTCGGCCACGAGGTTTTCGTAGTTGCCGCCCGTTACGCCGGTGATCGCGTTGGTCAGCGGTGCGTGGCCGTTCAACGCATCGTTCGGCGCGGTGGTGGTCACAGTGCCAGTAGTTTTACCCACTTCAATCGTGATGCTTTGACCGTTGGCCAGGGTAACCACAACCGGCGAGCCGGTCACAGGTGCGCCAACCGTCGCGGTGTAAGTAACGGTGCCACCTTCGGCCGCTGTTTCGGAAGCGGTGAGCTTCACGGTCGTCGTGTCGATGGTGTCGGTGACTTCGGTCACGGCCGGAACGGTGCTAGGCACCAGGTTCTCGAAGTTGCCACCGGTTGCATCCTTGATGGTGACTTCGACTTTGCCGGCGTCCTTGTAGACGTCATCGGCCGGAGCCGGAACGGTTACGGTACCGGTGGTTTTACCCGCGTCGATGGTGATGACGGCGCCGTTGCTCAACGTCACGGTCAGCGGAGTGCCGGCCGGGTTGGTCAGGGTCGCGGTGTAAACGATCGAGCCACCTTCGGCCACGGTGCCGGTCGCGGTCAGCGACAGGTTGGTGGTGTCGACGGTGTCGGTGACGGTGGTGCTGACCGGAGTCTTGTCCGCTACGAGGTTCTCGTAGTTGCCGCCGCTTACGTCGGTGATCGAGTTGGTCAGCGGTGCATGGCCGTTCAACGCGTCGTTAGGCGCGGTGGTGGTCACGGTGCCGGTGGTCTTGCCGACTTCAATGGTGATGGTCTGGCCGTTGGACAGGGTCACGGTGACTGGCGAACCGGTCACAGGTGCGCCAACCGTCGCGGTGTAAGTAACGGTGCCGCCTTCTGCCGCCGACTCGGTCGCGGTCAGTTTGACCGTGGTGGTGTCGATGGTGTCGGTGATCTGGGTCACCGCAGGAACGGTGCTCGGCACCAGATTCTCGAAGTTGCCGCCAGTGGCCGTCGAAATGGTTGCTTCGACTTTGCCCGCGTCCTTGTAGACGTCGTCCGCCGGAGCCGCAACGGTTACGGTGCCGGTGGTTTTGCCGGCCTCGATGGTGATCACGGCGCCGTTCGACAGGGTCACAGTCACCGGAGTACCCGCCGGGTTGGTCAGGGTCGCGGTGTAGGTGATCTGGCCACCTTCGGCCACGGAGCCAGTGGCGCTCAGGGTCAGGTTGGTGTTGTCGACGGTGTCGGTCACGGTGGTGCTGACCGGAGTTTTGTCAGCAACCAGATTCTCGTAGTTGCCACCGCTCACGCCAGTGATCGAGTTGGTCAGCGGCTCGTGACCGTTCAGCGCATCGTTCGGAGCGGTGGTGGTCACGGTGCCAGTGGTTTTACCGACCTCGATGGTGATTTGCTGACCGTTGGCCAGGGTCACGGTGACCGGAGAACCCGTCACCGGTGCGCCAACAGTCGCGGTGTAGGTAACGGTGCCACCTTCAGCCGCCGACTCGGTCGCGGTGAGTTTCACCGTGGTGGTGTCAATAGTGTCGGTGACGTTGGTCACGGCTGGAACGGTGCTTGGTACCAGGTTCTCGAAACCGCCACCGGTGACGGTCGAAATGGTCGCTTCGACTTTGCCCGCATCCTTGTAGACGTCATCGGCCGGAGCCGGAACGGTCACGGTGCCAGTGGTTTTGCCGGCCTCGATGGTGATCACGGCGCCGTTCGACAGGGTCACGGTCACCGGGGTGCCGGCCGGGTTGGTCAGGGTTGCGGTGTAGACAATAGAACCGCCCTCGGCTACCGAATCGGTGGCCGTCAGGTTCAGGTTGGTGGTGTCGACAGTGTCCGATACCGAGGTGTTTGCCGGTTTGCTGTCGACCGCCAGGTTCTCGTAGTTGCCGCCGGTGGCCTTGTCGATGGTTACGCTCAGCGAGCTGCCGCCGGCCAGTGGGCTGTTCGGCGCGACGAAATTCACGGTGCCGGTGGTCTCGCCGACGGCGATGGTGATGGTCTGGCCGTTGGACAGGGTCACGATGACTGGCGAGCCGGTCACTGGCGCCGTCACGGTCGCGGTGTAGACCACGGTTTCGCCTTCGGCGACGTTGGCGGTTGCGGTCAGCGACACGGTGGACGTGTCGATGGTGTCACTGACAGTGGTGACCGCCGGGGTGGTGCTGGTGACCAGGTTTTCGAAGTCGCCACCGGTGGCGCCCTTGATGGTTGTTTCAACGGTGCCGGCGTCCTTGTAGACGTCGTCCTTCGGTGCATCGACGGTCACGGTGCCGGTGGTCTTGCCGGCCTCGATGGTGATGACGGCACCGTTGCTCAAGGTCACGGTCACCGGAGTGCCCGCAGCGTTGGTCAGGGTCGCGGTGTAGGTGATCTGGCCACCTTCGTTGACTGCCGGCGTCGCACTCAGAGTCAGGTTGGTGGTGTCGACGGTGTCAGTGACGGTGGTGCTGACCGGCGTTTTGTCGGCCACCAGATTTTCGTAGTTGCCGCCGCTCACGCCGGTGATCGAGTTGGTCAGCGGCTCATGACCGTTGAGCGCGTCGTTCGGCGCGGTGGTGGTCACGGTACCGGTGGTTTTGCCGACTTCGATGGTGATGCTCTGACCATTCGACAGGGTCACGGTCACAGGCGAACCGGTGACAGGCGCGCCAACGGTGGCGGTGTAGGTAACGGTACCGCCTTCAGCAGCGGATTCGGTCGCGGTCAGTTTGACGGTCGAGGTGTCGATTGTGTCGGTGACTTCGGTGACGGCCGGAACGGTGCTTGGCACCAGGTTCTCGAAGTTGCCGCCGGATGCATCCTTGATGGTGACTTCGACTTTGCCCGCATCCTTGTAGACGTCATCCGCTGGAGCCGGAACGCTTACGGTACCGCTGGTCTTGCCGGCTTCGATGGTGATGACAGCGCCGTTGCTCAGTGTCACGGTCACCGGCGTGCCGGCCGGGTTGGTCAGGGTGGCGGTGTAGATGATCGAACCACCCTCGGCCACGGAACCGGTAGCGCTCAGGGTCAGATTAGTGGTATCGACGGTGTCGGTAACCGTAGTTGAAACCGGAGTCTTGTCGGCGACGAGGTTCTCGTAATTGCCGCCCGTCACGCCTGTGATTGCGTTGGTCAGCGGAGCTTGGCCGGTCAATGCATCGTTTGGCGCAGTAGTGGTCACGGTGCCGGTGGTTTTGCCCACCTCGATGGTGATCGACTGACCGTTGGACAGGGTCACAGTGACTGGCGAACCCGTCACAGGTGCGCCGACGGTGGCGGTGTAGGTAACGGTACCGCCTTCAGCAGCGGATTCGGTCGCGGTGAGTTTCACCGTGGTGGTGTCGATGGTGTCGGTGACTTCGGTCACGGCCGGAACAGTGCTCGGAACCAGGTTCTCGAAGTTGCCACCGGTGGCGGTCGAAATAGTCGCTTCGACTTTGCCGGCGTCCTTGTAAACGTCATCGGCAGGCGCCGGGACGCTTACCGTGCCGGTGGTTTTACCGGCCTCGATGGTGATTACAGCGCCGTTCGACAGGGTCACGGTCACCGGCGTACCGGCCGGGTTGGTCAGGGTGGCGGTGTAAACGATCGAACCGCCCTCGGCCACGGAGCCGGTAGCGCTCAGGGTCAGGTTGGTGGTGTCGACAGTGTCGGTGACGGTGGTGCTGACCGGCGTTTTGTCGGCTACGAGGTTTTCGTAATTGCCGCCCGTCACGCCAGTGATCGAGTTGGTCAGTGGCTCATGACCGTTCAATGCATCGTTCGGCGCGGTGGTGGTGACGGTGCCAGTGGTTTTACCGACTTCGATAGTGATCGACTGACCATTGGCCAGGGTCACGGTGACCGGAGAACCGGTTACAGGCGCGCCAACCGTGGCGGTGTAAGTGACGGTGCCACCTTCAGCCGCGGTTTCGGAAGCGGTCAGCTTCACGGTCGTTGTGTCGATGGTGTCAGTCACGTCAGTGACAGCCGGAACGGTGCTTGGCACCAGGCTCTCGAAGTTGCCGCCGGACGCATCCTTGATGGTCACTTCGACCTTGCCGGCGTCTTTGTAGACGTCATCAGCAGGCGCCGGAACGGTCACGGTGCCGGTGGTTTTGCCCGCTTCGATGGTGATGACGGAGCCGTTGCTCAACGTCACGGTCACCGGGGTGCCAGCCGGATTGGTCAGCGTCGCGGTGTAGACGATCGAACCGCCCTCGGCAACGGAACCGGTGGCGCTCAGCGACAGGTTGGTGGTGTCGACGGTATCGGTCACGGTGGTGCTGACCGGGGTTTTGTCAGCCACGAGGTTTTCGTAGTTGCCGCCGCTCACGCCAGTGATCGAGTTGGTCAGCGGTTCGTGGCCGTTGAGCGCATCGTTTGGTGCGGTGGTGGTGACGGTACCGGTGGTCTTGCCGACTTCGATGGTAATGGTCTGGCCGTTGGCCAAAGTGACAGTCACTGGCGAGCCGGTCACAGGCGCGCCAACCGTCGCGGTGTAGGTGACGTTGCCACCTTCAGCAGCGGTTTCGGAAGCGGTCAGCTTCACGGTCGTCGTGTCGATGGTGTCAGTCACGTCAGTGACAGCCGGAATGGTGCTTGGTACCAGGCTCTCGAAGTTGCCGCCGGAAGCATCCTTGATGGTCACTTCGACCTTGCCAGCATCTTTGTAAACGTCATCGGCAGGTGCCGGAACCGTCACGGTGCCAGTGGTTTTGCCAGCCTCGATGGTGATGACGGAGCCGTTGCTCAATGTCACGGTCACCGGCGTGCCAGCCGGGTTGGTCAATGTGGCGGTGTAAACGATCGAACCGCCCTCGGCAACAGAGCCAGTGGCGCTCAAGGTCAGGTTGGTAGTGTCGACGGTATCGGTGACCGTAGTCGAAACCGGTGTTTTATCGGCCACGAGGTTTTCGTAATTGCCGCCGCTCACGCCAGTGATCGAGTTGGTCAGTGGCGCCTGTCCATTCAGCACATCGTTTGGCGCCGTGGTGGTCACGGTACCAGTGGTCTTGCCCACCTCGATGGTGATCGACTGGCCGTTGGCCAGCGTCACGGTCACCGGAGAACCGGTCACAGGCGCGCCAACAGTAGCGGTGTAAGTGACAGTACCGCCTTCGGCCACCGAAGTATCAGCCGTCAGTTTGACGGTCGAAGTGTCGATGGTGTCGGTCACTTCAGTGACGGCCGGAACGGTGCTCGGCACCAGGTTTTCGAAGTTGCCACCGGACGCATCCTTGATGGTCACTTCGACTTTGCCGGCATCCTTGTAGACGTCGTCGGCAGGGGCCGGAACCGTCACGGTGCCGGTGGTTTTACCGGCCTCGATGGTGATCACCGAGCCATTGCTCAACGTCACCGTTACCGGAGTACCGGCCGGGTTGGTCAATGTCGCGGTGTAAACAATCGAACCGCCCTCGGCCACGGAACCAGTGGCGCTCAGGGTCAGGTTGGTGATGTCGACGGTATCGGTGACGGTGGTCGAAACCGGAGTCTTGTCGGCGACGAGATTCTCGTAATTGCCGCCCGTCACGCCATTGATCGAGTTGGTCAGTGGCTCGTGACCGTTCAATGCATCGTTCGGCGCGGTGGTGGTGATGGTGCCAGTCGTCTTGCCAACTTCGATGGTGATGGTCTGGCCGTTGGCCAACGTGACAGTTACAGGCGAGCCGGTTACAGGCGCGCCAACCGTGGCGGTATAGGTGACAGTACCGCCTTCAGCTGCCGACTCGGTCGCGGTCAGTTTGACCGTGGTGGTGTCAATGGTGTCAGTGACTTCGGTGACGGCCGGAACGGTGCTTGGCACCAGGTTCTCGAAGTTGCCGCCGGAAGCATCCTTGATGGTCACTTCGACTTTGCCGGCGTCTTTATAAACGTCATCGGCAGGTGCCGGAACGGTCACGCTGCCGGTGGTTTTGCCAGCTTCGATGGTGATGACGGAGCCGTTGCTCAACGTCACGGTCACCGGCGTGCCGGCCGGGTTGGTCAATGTGGCGGTGTAAACGATCGAACCGCCCTCGGCCACGGATCCGGTGGCGCTCAGCGACAGATTGGTGGTGTCGATGGAATCGGTGACGGTGGTGGTCGCTGGTGTCGTGTTCGGCACCAGATTCTCGAAGTTTCCGCCGGTAGCGCCGGTAATCGTGGTGCTGACGGTGCCGCCGTTGTTGTAGACGTCATTCGGCGCCGTCGGCACGTTGACGCTGCCGCTGGTCTGGCCGGCGCCGATGGTGATGGTCGAGCCGTTCGACAACGTGACGGTGACCGGTGTCTGCGCCGGGTTGGTCAGCGTCGCGGTGTAGGTGATCTGGCCGCCTTCGACCACGGTGCCCGTAGCAGTCAGGGTCAATCCGGTGATGTCTTTCGAGTCGACAATCGTGGTGACGGCCGGCGTCGGGTTCGGCACCAGGTTTTCGAAGTTGCCACCAGTGGCACCAGTGATCGTGGTGGTGACGGTGCTGCCGTTGTTATAGACGTCATTTGGCGCGGTCGGCACGTTGACGGTGCCGGTGGTCTGGCCGGCACCGATGGTGATGGTCGAGCCGTTGGACAGGGTGACGGTGACCGGCGTCTGGGCCGGGTTGGTCAGGGTCGCGGTGTAGGTGATCTGGCCACCTTCGGTGACGCTGTTGCCCGCCGTCAGGGTGACGGTAGTGGTGTCGATGGTGTCGGTGACCTGGGTCACGGCCGGGGTGGTCGGCACGGTGACGGTAATGCCGTTGCCGCCGGTGGTGCCGGTGACGGTCACGTTGATCTGGGTCGGGTCGTTGTAGACCGTATCGTTCGGTGCCAGCGGCACGTTGACGGTGCCCGTGGTCGAGCCTGCCGGAATTACGATCACCGCGCCGTTGGACAGGGTGATGGTCAGGTCGGTCAGCGGCGCCTGGGTCAGGGTCGCGGTGTACACCAGCACGCCGCCGGCTTCGGTGATGGTCGGCGTGGCGCTGAGGCTCAGGGTCGAGTCGCGCAGGGCGTTGGCGTTGGTATCGGTGTTCTGGCCACCGGTGATGTTCTGGGCGGCCTGGCCGGCAGAGTTGATGCCCGCGGTCGGGAAACCGATGGTCGGATCGACACGGCCAGCGGTCGCATCGAGCATCACGAAGCTGTGGCCGCCCCCGGCGGCACCGCCAGTACCTGCGGCACTCGGGCCGGCAGCGGTGGCTTCAAGGGCGGTGGTCGGGTCGGCACCGGCAGCGATGGCTTGCTGCAGTTCTTCAACGGACGGCGCGGCTTGCGCAGTGGCCTCGGCCAGGTCGGTGCTGGAATCCGGGGTGCTGGCGCTCCACTGCGTGTCGCGACCCAGATCCAGAGTGCGGCCATCGGCCAGTTCCAGGGACACGGCACCGGAAACGCCAGTATCTACCTGATCGCCGACGAACAGGCGGTCGCCTTCAACGAGTACGCGACGGACGCCCTCTGGGGACACCACGAAAACCTGACCGACAATGCTTTTGACGATGGCAACAACACTGCTCATTGAAGACTCTCCGGGTGTCACGTTCAGTTGACTTCCATAGACCTGATGGCTTTTCTGCGCCGATTCAGTCTGGACGTACTTTTTAAAAAATGTGAATCAAGTTTGACACTGTGATGTGTCAATATTTTGGCTAGAATCTTTCGCTATTAACTTTATGCCAAACTATTGACCTTATGGATGCCATCCTAAACAATCGTCCCACTAATGTCACATTGATATTTACGCGGCGACTTGCCCTTGAGCATGTGATCCAGTTCCGGTTTTAAAATTTCCGACATACGGTCATTCCGGTTGCCATCATCCGACGCAGCACCCTTATTTGCTGTGATTCACGACAAGAAGTTCTGGGAAATCCTTACCATGCGTTCGCACCTGTTCAAGGCACTGCCTTTCGCTCTCGCCGCGTCATTCGCACAAGCACAATCTCTACCCGAAGCCATGCAACAGGCACTGGATGTCCATCCGGAAATTCAGGCAGGGGTCAACAGTCGTTTGGCCGCGGATTATCAATTAAAGGCGGCCAAAGGTGGATACCTGCCAAAGGTCGATCTGCTCGGCGGTTATGGCCGTGAAGGCACCGACAGCGTCACCACCCGTGCCAACGGCGGTGGCAATCACTGGGAAACCCTGAACCGCGGCGAGTCGAGTGTGCGCCTGTCGCAAATGGTTTTTGACGGTTTTGCGACGTCCAGCGAAGTCGGGCGTCAACAAGCCACCGTCAACTCCCGCGCCTATTCCTTGCTTGGCACCTCCGAACGCACTGCGCTGACCGTGGCCCAGGTTTATCTGGATGTGCTGACCCGCCGCGAATTCGTGCGTCTGGCCGAGGAAAACCTCAAGAGCCACCAGCGCATTTACGACCAGATCCAGTTGCGCACCCAACGCGGCGTCGGCAGCGGCGCCGACCTCGATCAGGCCGAAGCGCGGATGGCCCAGGCCCGCAACAACCTGATCACCGAGCAGACCAATCTGGCCGACTCGGAAACCAACTTCCTCAGCGCCGTCGGCCAGATGCCCGATCAACTGGAGCGTCCTGCGCCGTTCATGGCGATGATGCCGGCCAACCTCAATGAAGCGCGTCAGCAGATGTTGGAAAACAGCCCGATCCTGCGCTCGGCCGAATCCGATATCGCCGCTGCCGAGAAGCAGTACGAAACCGCCAAATCGACCTTCTACCCGCGTTTCGATGCCGAGTTGGGCCGCACCGCCGACAACGACCTCGACGGTCAGAACGGTCACAACAATGAATGGCAGGCGATGCTGCGCATGCGCTTCAACCTGTACTCCGGTGGCAGCAACAAGGCTGACCTGGAGTCCAAGTCCTACCTGTCGAACCAGGCGCTGGACATCCGCAACAACGCTTTGCGCCAGTTGAACGAAGAGCTGGGCCTGGCCTGGAACGCCCTGAACAACGCCAACGCCCAGGTGCCGATTGCTCAGCAGTACGTTGATCACAGCACTGCGGTGCGTACCGCGTACCAGCGCCAGTTCAGCCTCGGCGAACGAACCCTGCTGGATTTGCTCGACAGCGAAAACGAACTGTTCACCGCTTCGCGCCGTCTGGCCGAGATCAAAAACATTCAGTTATTTACTCAGTACCGAATCAAGGCGACCATGGGCGAGTTGCTCAAGAGCCAGGGAGTGGTCGCACCGTTGGCATCCGTCGTGCAGAACGACGTGAAGCCCAAGGTCCAACTGCCCGGGATGAATTGAGTTGTCCCTTTTCAACTGTTAAAGAGTGTCGAGCGTGGAATCAGAAGTCAGTCGAGTTCATCTCAGTCATGATCCACGCGCGTTGCACGACGATCCGTTACTGGATGGCCTGCTCGCCCTTTGCATGCTGCACCAGAAACCCGCCAGCGCGGCGATGCTGACCACCGGTTTGCCGCTGCCCAAGCAACGCCTGAGTGTCGAACTGCTGCCCCGTGCAGCGGCGCGCGCCGGGCTGCAAGGGCGGGTGCTGCAACGCAAGCTGGAAGAGATTCCGGCCATCGCCATGCCGGCGCTGTTGCTGCTCAAGGATGGCCGCAGCGCTGTCCTGCTCGGCTGGCAGGGTGAGAACGAAGCCCGGGTGCTGCTCAGCGAAAGCGACGGCGGCGAGTCCCTCGTCAACCGTGAGCTGCTGGCGGACGACTACCTCGGCAAAGTGTTCTTCGCCCAGCCTCAGCACAAATTCGACGTCAACCACGGCACGCTGATCCCCCGCGCTCGCTCGTGGTTCCGCGACACCCTCAAGCGCTCGCGCTGGCTGTATGCCGACGCCATCGCTGCCAGTTTCCTGATCAACATCATCGCCATGGCCGCGCCGCTGTTCGTGATGAACGTCTACGACCGCGTGGTGCCGAACCAGGCCGAAGCGACCCTGTGGGTTCTCGCACTGGGGATCACCGGCGCCTACATCTTCGACCTGATCCTCAAGAGCCTGCGCAGCCTGTGCCTGGACCTGGCCGGCAAGAAAACCGACCTGATCATCTCCGCCACGCTGTTCGAACGCATCGTCGGCATGGCCATGAAATACCGGCCGGCGCGGGTCGGCAGCTTTGCCCAGAATATCCACGAGTTCCAGAGCCTGCGCGACTTCCTCGCCTCGCTGACCCTGACCAGCCTGATCGACCTGCCGTTCACCATCCTGATCTTCATCGTCATCGCCATTCTCGGCGGGCATCTGGTGTGGATTCCGGTGCTGGCCTTCCCGATTGCCCTGTTGATCGGCTACGCGTTGCAGAAGCCGCTGGTGGCCACCATGGAGCGCACCATGGCGCTGGGCGCCGAGCGTCAGTCGAGCCTGATCGAAACCCTCGCCGGCCTCGACGCGGTGAAGGTCAACAACGCCGAAAGCGAACGCCAGTACCAATGGGAACAAACCATCGGCACCCTCAGCCGCCTCGAGCTGCGGGTGAAAATGCTTTCCGGCCTGGCGATGAACATCACGTTGCTGATCCAGCAACTGGCTGGCGTGATCATGATCGTCTTCGGCGTGTACCAGATCATCGCCGGCAACCTGAGCATGGGCGGCCTGATTGCCTGCTACATGCTCAGTGGCCGCGCACTGAGCCCGCTGGCGTCGCTGTCCGGTCTGCTGACTCGTTACCAGCAGGCGCGGGTGACCATGACGTCGGTCGACCAGATGATGGAACTGCCGCAAGAGCGCAATTTCGAAGAGCGCCCGCTGAGCCGCAAGGTCCTGCAAGGCGCCATTGAATGCCGTCAGCTCAACTTCACCTACCCGGATCAACAGAACCCGGCGCTGAAGAACATCAACCTGGTGATTCGTCCCGGCGAGAAGATCGGCATCATTGGCCGCAGCGGCTCGGGCAAGAGCTCGCTGGCCAAACTGCTGGTCGGCCTTTATCAGCCGGACGACGGGGCGTTGCTGGTGGACGGCGTCGACATCCGCCAGATCGACGTCAGCGAGCTGCGCTACAACATCGGCTACGTGCCACAGGACATCCAACTGCTGGCCGGCACCCTGCGCGACAACCTGATTTCCGGCGCCCGTTACGTCGAGGACGAGCTGGTGCTGCAAGCCGCCGAACTGGCTGGCGTGCATGAATTCGCCCGCCTGCATCCGCAGGGTTATGAACTGCAAGTCGGCGAGCGCGGGCAGAACCTGTCCGGCGGCCAGCGCCAGAACGTCGCCCTGGCCCGGGCGCTGTTGCTCAATCCGCCGATCCTGCTGCTCGACGAACCGACCAGTGCCATGGACAACACCGGCGAAGAACGCCTCAAGCAACGCCTCGCAGCCGTCGTTGAAAACAAGACCGTGGTGCTGGTGACGCACCGGGCATCGCTGCTGTCGCTGGTGGATCGTCTGCTGGTGATCGACCGCGGGCAGATTCTCGCCGATGGCCCGAAAGCCGCCGTGATGGAAGCGTTGAAGAAGGGGCAGATCAGTGTTGCTTAAGTCGGGTTTCAAGGATTCGATCCGTCGCTACTTCAAGGGCTCTGCATCGCTGCAGGGCCAGCCGCTGCCGGAGGTCAACAAAGCCTTGATCGAGGACGCGCCGCGCGTGGTGCGGCTGACGATCTGGGCGATCATCGGTTTCTTCGTGTTCCTGATGCTCTGGGCCAATTTCGCCGTGATCGACGAAGTGACCAAGGGCGACGGCAAGGCGATTCCGTCGTCGAAGATCCAGAAAATCCAGAACCTTGAGGGCGGTATCGTCTCTGAGTTGTTCGTCAAGGAAGGCCAGATCGTCGAGGCCGGCGCACCGCTGGTTCGCCTGGACGACACGCGCTTCGCTTCCAACGTCGGCGAGACCGAAGCCGATCGCTTGTCGATGCTGCTGCGGGTCGAGCGCCTTAGCGCCGAGGTCGATGACCGGCCGCTGAATTTCCCCGAAGACGTGCTCAAAGCCGTACCGGGTCAGGCGAAGAGTGAAGAGTCGCTTTACGTCAGCCGTCGCCAGCAATTGCACGATGAAGTCGGCGGCTTGCAGGAACAGTTGATCCAGCGTCAGCAAGAGCTACGCGAGTTCACCTCGAAGCAGGCGCAGTACCGCCAGCAACTGGGCCTGCAACGCCAGGAAATCAACATGTCCGAGCCGCTGGTGGCCCAGGGCGCGGTGTCGCCGGTGGAAGTGCTGCGACTCAAGCGCGCTGAAGTGGAAACCCGTGGCCAGCTCGACGCTACCACCCTGGCGATCCCGCGTGCTGAATCGGCGATCAAGGAAGTACAACGCAAGATCGACGAAACTCGCGGCAAGTTCCGCAGCGAAGCCCTGACCCAGCTCAACGAGGCGCGCACCGACCTGAACAAGGCCCAGGCCACCGGCAAGGCGCTGGAAGACCGGGTCAGCCGCACGCTCGTCACCTCGCCGGTGCGGGGCATCGTCAACAAGATGCTGGTCAACACCATCGGCGGCGTGATCCAGCCGGGCAGCGACCTGCTGGAAATCGTGCCGCTGGACGACACCCTGCTGGTCGAAGCGAAGATCCGCCCGCAGGACATCGCGTTCCTGCATCCGGGTCAGGATGCCACGGTGAAATTCACTGCGTATGACTACACCATCTACGGCGGTTTGAAGGCCAAGCTGGAGCAGATCGGCGCCGACACCATCACCGACGAAGACAAGAAAACCACCTACTACATCATCAAGCTGCGCACCGAGCGCAGCCATCTCGGTACTGACGAGAAGCCGTTGCTGATCATCCCGGGGATGGTGGCGTCGGTGGATATCATCACTGGCAAGAAGACCGTCCTGAGCTATCTGCTCAAGCCGATCATCCGGGCGCGGGCCGAGGCGTTGCACGAACGTTAGATCTTCAACGGCCTTTCAGGCCTCTTCGCTGGCAAGCCAGCTCCCACAGGAATCTCGGTTGGAACACGATTGTGTGCTCAGCAAAGAACTCTGTGGGAGCGGGCTTGCCCGCGAAGGTGCCAGCCAAAACAACACATCCCGCCTATAAGTGACACAAAGCGTCACTCACTATTCAGTCCATTCCTCATCATCCGCCATATCGTTATTCAATAACGGTATTTAATTTCCAATTCTTATAGCTATAAAGTCAGCCTCCTGCGTACCTGCCGACCAATCGGCGCGCCGCACGACACGAACCAACACGCAATCCAGCGTGAGTTTCTGATCGACGCGCGCGCCCTTGAGCGTGCCGTGCGTGGGAGATTGATTGATGTCCGCAGCTACTGCTACCCCAAGCGCCGCGACTGTCGCGCCGCAAACCTTCGAGATCCGCCCGTTCAGCGGTGCCGTCGGCGCCGAAATCATCGGCCTCGACCTGACCCGTCCGGTCAACGATGAGGATTTCGGTCGCATTCACCGCGCGCACCTCGATCACCACGTCGTGGTGTTCCGCGACCAGCGCATCACCCCGCAGCAACAGATCGATTTCAGCCGCCGCTTCGGCGTGTTGCAGATCCACGTGCTCAAGCAGTTCCTGCTGGCCAATCACCCGGAAATCCTCATCGTTTCCAATATCGTCGAGAACGGCCAGAACATCGGCCTCGGTGATGCCGGCAAGTTCTGGCACTCGGACCTTTCCTATAAAGAGCTGCCGAGCCTCGGCTCGATGCTGCATGCACAGGAGCTGCCGTCCGAAGGCGGCGACACCCTGTTCGCCGACATGCACAAAGCCTGGGACAGCCTGCCCGACGCGCTGCGCAAAGCCGTCGAAGGCCGCTCGGCTGCGCATTCCTACACCGCGCGTTACAGCGAGACCAAATTCGAAGGCAACTGGCGCCCGACCCTGACCCCGGAGCAACTGGCCCAGGTCGCCGAGGTCGTGCACCCGGTGGTTCGCACCCACCCGGAAAACGGCCGCAAGGCGTTGTTCGTCAGCGAAGGCTTTACCACCCGCATCGTCGGCCTGCCTGAAGATGAAAGTAAGCAACTGCTCGACGAGCTTTACGCCCACAGCGTGCTGCCGCAGAACATCTATCGCCATCAATGGCAGCCCCACGACCTGGTGTTCTGGGACAACCGTTCGTTGATCCACCTTGCCGCCGGCTGCCCTGCGCACCTGCGCCGCAAGTTGTATCGCACCACCATCCAGGGCGACGCGCCTTTCTGATTTGCCGGAGATCCGATCATGTCCAAACGTCTTCCATTCGCACCGCTGGCAGCGGCCATCGGCCTCGGTTTCAGCCTGATCGCCGGCAGCCTGGTGGCGCCGACCGTGGCCCACGCCGAAGGTGAAATCCGCATCGCCGAACAGTTCGGCATTGTCTATCTGTTGCTCAATGTGGTGCGCGATCAGGGACTGATCGAGAAGTACGGCAAGCAGGAAGGGCTCGACATCAAAGTCGACTGGACCCAGTTGTCGGGCGGTGCGGCGGTCAACGATGCGCTGCTCTCCGGTTCCATCGATATTGCCGGCGCCGGCGTCGGGCCGCTGCTGACGATCTGGGACCGTACCCACGGCAAGCAGAACGTCAAGGCCGTGGCTTCGCTGGGCAACTTCCCGTACTACCTCGTCAGCAACAATCCGAAAGTCAAAACCATCGCTGATTTCACCGAGAAGGACCGAATCGCGGTGCCGGCGGTCGGGGTCTCGGTGCAGTCGCGTTTCCTGCAATACGCGGCCGCCAAACAGTGGGGTGACAAGGAATTCAATCGCCTCGACAAGTACACTATCGCCGTCCCGCACCCGGACGCCACCGCTGCGCTGATCGCCGGCGGCACCGAACTGACCGGGCACTTCTCCAACCCGCCGTTCCAGGATCAGGCGCTGCAGAACCCGAACGTGCACGTGGTGCTCAATTCCTATGACGTGCTCGGGCCGAACTCGCCGACGGTGTTGTTCGCCACCGAGAAATTCCGCAACGAGAACCCCAAGACCTACAAGGCCTTCGTCGAAGCGCTGACCGAAGCTGCGCAATTTGCGCAGAACGATAAAGGCGCAGCGGCGGACACTTACATCCGCGTGACCAAGGCCAAGATTGATCGCGCCGAACTGCTGAAAATCATCGATAACCCGCAGTTCGAATTCAGCGTCACGCCGAAAAACACCTACCCGCTGGCCGAGTTCCTCTACCGCGTCGGCGCGATCAAGAACAAACCTGAATCCTGGAAGGACTACTTCTTCCAGGACGCCAAACCGCTGCAAGGGAGCTGATCGACATGAACGCCCCTTTGCAAGGCCACGCGGCCAGCAACCCGATCGCCACAGCGCAGGCGCTGTTGGCGGTCGATCAGGTCAGCCTCGAATACCGCACGCCGCAGCGCGTCGTGCGTGCTACCCACCAAGTCAGTTTCGAAGTTGATCAGCAGGATCGCTTCGTGCTGCTCGGCCCGTCCGGTTGCGGTAAATCGACGTTGCTCAAAGCCGTCGCGGGGTTCATTACGCCGTGCGAGGGAGAGATCCGGCTGCAAGGCCAGCGTGTCGACGCGCCCGGGCCGGACCGGATCGTGGTGTTTCAGGAGTTCGATCAACTGCCACCGTGGAAAACCGTCAAACAGAACGTGATGTTTCCGCTGCTGGCCTCGCGCACGTTGAAGAAAAAGGAAGCCGAAGAGCGTGCGCTGCACTTTCTGGAGAAGGTCGGTCTGGCGGCCTTCGCCGATGCCTATCCGCATACCTTGTCCGGCGGAATGAAAGCGCGGGTGGCGATTGCACGGGCGCTGGCGATGCAGCCGAAAATCCTGCTCATGGACGAGCCTTTCGCCGCGCTGGATGCCCTGACCCGCCGCAAGATGCAGGAAGAGTTGCTGCTGCTCTGGGAGGAGGTGCGCTTCACCTTGCTGTTCGTCACCCACTCGATTGAAGAAGCACTGGTGGTGGGCAATCGCATCCTGCTGTTGTCGCCGCATCCGGGGCGGGTGAGGGCGGAAGTGCACAGCCATCAATACGATCTGCACAGCCTCGGCGGTGTGGCGTTTCAGGAATCGGCGCGGCGTATTCATCGGTTGCTGTTCGATGAAGGCCAGTCGCCGGAAACCGAGCGCGAACTGGATTTCACTGATATCCGCATCGCTTATTGAGCCGCCTGGAGGATTGCCCGATGAGCCATTCATCATCCGTACGTCAAGAATTCGAAAAAGATCTGCAACCGCTGACCAGCGTCCCGGTGGAACGCGAACTGCCGCTGGGCCAGCGCCTGTGGCAACAAGGCTGGCTGCGCAAAGGCGTGATCCTGATTCTGCTCGCAGTGCTCTGGGAAGTGGTGGCCCGGGTGCAGAACAACGATCTGTTGCTGCCGAGCTTTTTGCAGACCGGTCACGCGTTGTATGACGGCCTGCTCAGCGGAGAACTGCTTGGCAAGGTGTGGATTTCGCTGGTGGTGCTGCTCAAGGGTTACCTGATCGGCATCGTCCTGGCTTTCGCCCTGACCACGCTGGCGGTCTCGACCCAATTCGGCCGGGACTTGCTGAGCACCCTGACCTCGATGTTCAACCCGCTCCCGGCGATTGCTCTGTTGCCGTTGGCGTTGCTGTGGTTCGGCCTGGGCCAGAACAGCCTGATTTTCGTGCTGGTGCATTCGGTGCTGTGGGCGCTGGCGCTGAACACGTATGCCGGGTTTCTCGGGGTTTCGGAAACCCTGCGCATGGCCGGGCGCAATTACGGTTTGAAGGGCATGCGCTTTGTGCTGTTCATCCTGATTCCGGCGGCGCTGCCGTCGATCCTCGCCGGGCTGAAAATCGGCTGGGCATTCGCCTGGCGCACCCTGATCGCCGCCGAACTGGTGTTCGGCGCCACCAGCGGCAAGGGTGGCCTGGGCTGGTACATCTTCCAGAACCGCAACGAGTTGTACACCGACAAGGTGTTTGCCGGTCTGGCCGTGGTGATCCTCATCGGTTTGCTGGTGGAGAATCTGGTGTTCGACACGCTGGAGCGGGTGACGGTGAAGCGTTGGGGGATGCAGCGCTAAGATGTGTGCGGAAGCGGCTGGCCCTTTCGCGAGCAAGCCCGCTCCCACATTTGAAATGCATT
>NZ_JBSVWF010000087.1:0-17289 GCF_054071635.1 Pseudomonas sp. SDO52101_S400
GATTTCTTGCGGCCAAAGGTCAAGCGAGAAGGCTTAACTGATCGGCATTAGCCTTTGCGGGGCGGTTTTTTCTGTAAACCTCGGTTTGCGGCCGGGTTTACTGCGTCTCACTGGACACTCTAGCGTGGACGAAGATTATTCGTCTTTATGCCATCGAGCAAGTCTAAAAGCATGCTACGTACTCTGAGCCTCGTATGGAGGTCGTTCAAAGCGTTTCGCTTTTACGAGTTCCTGCGAGATCACTTCAATGACCTGATGTAAGGGTTGTTGATGTGAGAACAACCGTCTCGGTTTCGGCTGAGGCGGTTTTTTCATCCAGGCGTTTCCTGTCGCCTTATCAACCTGACTGATCAGTTCCCATCAGCCGGATCCGTAGGCTGCGAACGAATTGCGCGCTAAGCTGCTGGTTCACTTTCTGTGCGGCGGAGCCGAGCATGTCCGAGTTGATTCTGCATCATTACCCGACCTCTCCATTCGCCGAAAAGGCCCGGCTGTTGTTGGGGTTCAAGGGCTTGTCCTGGCGTTCGGTGCACATCTCTCCGGTGATGCCGAAACCGGACCTGACGGCCCTGACCGGTGGCTACCGCAAGACCCCGGTGCTGCAGGTCGGCGCCGATATCTACTGCGACACCGCGCTGATCGCCCGCCGCCTCGAGCAGGAAAAGGCCCAGCCTTCGTTCTTCCCGGAGGGTCAGGAAATGATCGCCGCCAGTTTTGCCGCCTGGGCCGATTCTGTGGTGTTCCAGCACGCGGTGAGCCTGGTGTTCCAGCCGGAATCGGTGGCGGTGCGTTTCGGCAAGTTGCCGCCGGAAGCGATCAAGGCCTTCCTCGCCGATCGTGCCGGGCTGTTCAGCGGAGGCAGCGCGACCAGGCTGTCAGCAGAGCAGGCCAAGCACAATTGGCCGACCCTCATGGCGCGCCTGGAGCAACAGTTGCAGCGCGAGGACGGAGACTTCCTGTTCGGCGAGCCATCGATTGCCGACTTCGCCATGGCGCATCCGCTGTGGTTTCTCAAGGCTACGCACGTCACTGCGCCGTTGGTGGATGACTACCCGGCGGTGTCCGCGTGGCTCGGGCGGGTTCTGGGCTTCGGTCACGGTGCGGCCAGTGCCATGAGCTCCGAAGAAGCGCTGGAGATCGCCCGCAATTCGACGCCGGCGGCATTGCCTGATGAGCAGTTTGTCGATCCGAACGGATTTGCAGCGGGCCAGCAAGTCGTTATCGCGGCCACTGACTACGGCGTTGATCCGGTTGCCGGTGAACTGGTGTTTGCCGGTCGTGAAGAGCTGATCCTTCGCCGTGAAGACGAACGCGGCGGGGTGGTGCATGTGCACTTCCCGCGTTTCGGTTTCCGTATCGAGAAGCGCTGAAACAAATGAGGGAGCCCTTGGGCTCCCTCATTCATTTCAGTGCAGCAAGAATCTCGTCCGGATCAAACCCGCGAATCAACGTGCCATTGACGTCGATCAGCGGGATCCCGCGTCCGCCCAGCGCTTCGTACGCCCTGCGTGCCTCTGCGTCCTTCTCGATATCGAATTCCTTGAACGCAATCCCCTTCTGATCGAGAAACCGCTTGGTCTGCTTGCAGTAGCCGCACCAGTCCGTGGTGTACAACACGACTCTGGCGTTGGCGCGGACCTGCTCGGACGCCATCTGCGACGGATTGAACACCCGCTCGATCTTGCCCCAGTTCTGATAGATCACGACCACCAGCAGAACCAGTGCGACTTTCTTCAGCACATTGCCGAGCATCAGTTGCGGCGCTTCAGCTGATCGGTGAGCGAGGTCGGCAGGCCTTTGATGACCAGCGTGCCGGCCTCTTCGTCGTACTCGATCTTCGAGCCCAGCAGGTGCGCTTCGAAACTGATCGACAAGCCTTCGGCGCGGCCGGTGAAGCGACGGAACTGGTTGAGCGTGCGCTTATCCGCCGGAATTTCCGGCGACAGGCCGTAATCCTTGTTGCGGATGTGGTCGTAGAAGGCTTTCGGACGTTCTTCGTCGATCAGCTCCGAGAGTTCTTCCAGGCCCATCGGCTCGCCGAGCTTGGCCTGGCTGCTGGCATAGTCGACCAGGGTCTTGGTCTTCTCGCGGGCGGAATCTTCCGGAAGGTCTTCGCTCTCGACGAAGTCGCTGAAGGCCTTGAGCAGGGTGCGGGTCTCGCCCGGGCCGTCGACGCCTTCCTGGCAGCCGATGAAGTCGCGGAAGTATTCCGAAACCTTCTTGCCGTTCTTGCCCTTGATGAACGAAATGTACTGCTTGGACTGCTTGTTGTTTTGCCACTCGGAAACGTTGATCCGCGCCGCCAGGTGCAGTTGACCGAGGTCGAGGTGGCGCGACGGGGTCACGTCCAGTTGATCGGTCACCGCCACGCCTTCGCTGTGGTGCAGCAGGGCGATCGCCAGGTAATCGGTCATGCCTTGCTGATAATGGGCGAACAGCACATGGCCGCCGACGGACAGGTTCGACTCTTCCATCAGCTTTTGCAGGTGTTCGACTGCGACTTTGCTGAACGCGGTGAAATCCTTGCCGCCTTCCATGTATTCCTTCAGCCAGCCGCTGAACGGAAACGCACCGGACTCTGGATGGAACAAGCCCCAGGCTTTGCCCTGTTTGGCGTTATAGCTCTCGTTGAGGTCGGCGAGCATGTTCTCGATGGCGGCGGATTCAGCCAGTTCAGAGTCACGGGCGTGCAGAACGGCGGGGGTGCCATCGGGTTTTTTGTCGATCAGGTGGACGATGCAATGACGGATCGGCATGGGCTTCTCGGCAAGTGGAAGGGAGGAGGGCAGGCTCCCCCGAAAAAGCGCCCAGTGTACCGCAACCACTGGTTTTGGCGCGGGCTGAAGGGCAATTCGAGGTCATGGGGTGGCGCATATGCATTTATTTACCGATTTAGCGCAATAAACCTGACCATTTGGCTAGCTAGAGGCGGATATTTCCTTGTCTCTGTGCTAGTTTTGCCCGGTCTTACGCGTAGTCACTGCGTTAAGCGTGCATTCAGCATTTGTCAGGTCGAACCAAACCCTGATTTCGGCATCTATAACCCCGACTCGTCGTGGTTATCGCCGAGGGTGCCAGATCCAGAAGATCGGGCTCGATGGCTGACACTGCACTCTGCAATCCATATGAATTTGATAGGGAAGGAACACTACATGGCTCTTACTAAAGACCAACTGATCGCCGACATCGCTGAAGCTATCGACGCGCCGAAAACCACCGCGCGTAACGCTCTGGACCAACTGGGCCAAATCGTTGCTGATCAGCTGGAAAACGGCGGCGAAATCACCTTGCCAGGTATCGGCAAGCTGAAAGTGACCGAGCGTCCTGCCCGCACTGGCCGTAACCCATCGACTGGCGCTGCCATCGAAATCCCTGCCAAGAAAGTGATCAAGCTGGTTGTGGCCAAAGGCCTGACCGACGCTGTGAACAAGTAAGACGCAGCGATAAAAAAACCGTGCGCCGGAGTGATCCGGGCACGGTTTTTTTGTGCCTGCCGATTGTGTTTCAGCAGCAGTGGCGGCTGCTTGCGATCAAGTGCCGCCCCAGTTGAAGCGTATTACTTGCGCACCCAGCGCTCACGACGCCAGATCTGCTGCTCGGACTTGGTCTGGAAGGTCCAGGCAACGAAGCGGCTCTGCTTCTGCCCCTGAGACATTTCCACCACCTGGCTTTCCAGCGCACCGGCTTTTTTCAGCGCCGTTTCGATGGCGGGCAGGTTCGAGGCTTTCGAGACCAGGGTGCTGAACCACAGCACTTTGTGCTGGAAGTTCGCACTTTCGGCGATCAGTTGCGTCACGAAGCGCGCTTCACCACCTTCACACCACAGTTCGGCCGACTGACCGCCGAAGTTCAGCACCGGCAATTTGCGCTTCGGATCGGCCTTGCCCAAGGCTCGCCATTTACGCTCGCTGCCCTTGGTTGCCTCCTCCATCGACGCGTGGAACGGCGGGTTGCACATGGTCAGGTCAAAACGTTCGCCAGGTTCCAGCAGGCCGATCAGGATGTGCTTGCGGTTCTCTTGCTGGCGCAGCTTGATGACCTTGTTCAGATCATTGGACTGGACGATGGCTGTTGCGGCAGCCACGGCTGTCGGGTCGATTTCCGAGCCCAGGAAGTGCCAGCGGTATTCGCTGTTACCGATCAGCGGATAAACGCAGTTGGCGCCCATGCCGATGTCCAGCACATTGACGATGGCACCGCGCGGAACCACGCCGTCGTTGTTGCTGGCCAGCAGGTCAGCCAGAAAGTGTATGTAGTCGGCACGACCCGGTACTGGCGGGCAGAGGTAATCGGCCGGGATGTCCCAATGCTGGATGCCGTAGAACGACTTGAGCAATGCCCGGTTGAACACGCGCACCGCGTCGGGGCTGGCGAAGTCGATGCTTTCCTTGCCGTACGGGTTGGTGATCACGAACTTCGCCAGTTCCGGCGTGGTCTTGATCAGCGCCGGGAAGTCGTAACGACCCTGATGGCGATTGCGCGGGTGCAGGCTGGCCTCTTTACGCGGCTCCACGGGCTTGGCCGGGGTGGCGGAGTCAGGCTTCTTGCGCGCAGGTTTCGGTGTACGTGGGGCGTTCATGGGCGTGGTCGATTCGGGTAGGGCTGAAAGTGGCGGCTATTGTCCCACAGGGAGCCGAGTTGTTGGCCGGAAAAGTGCCGGGCACAAAAAAGGGAGGCCGTTGCGGGCCTCCCTTTTCAGTGCGAGTTGCCTTTACAGGCTGGCAATCCGCGCGTGCTGCTCGGCCAGCTTGCCCAGAGCCTGTTCGGCTTCGGCCAGTTTGGCGCGTTCCTTCTCGATGACTTCAGCCGGGGCCTTGTCAACGAAACCGGCGTTGGACAGCTTGCCGCCGACACGCTGGACTTCGCCCTGCAGACGCAGGATTTCCTTGTCCAGACGCGCCAGTTCAGCGTTCTTGTCGATCAGGCCGGCCATCGGCACCAGCACTTCCATCTCGCCAACCAGAGCAGTGGCAGACAGTGGCGCTTCTTCGCCGGCCGCCAGTACGGTGATCGATTCCAGACGCGCCAGCTTCTTCAGCAGCGCTTCGTTCTCGGTCAGACGGCGCTGGTCTTCAGCGGTGACGTTTTTCAGGTAGATCGGCAGCGGCTTGCCCGGACCGATGTTCATTTCGCCACGGATGTTACGCGTGCCGAGCATCAGGCCCTTGAGCCATTCGATGTCGTCTTCGGCCGCCGGATCGATGCGCTCTTCGTTGGCCACCGGCCACGCTTGCAGCATGATCGTCTTGCCCTGAATGCCGGCCAGCGGCGCGATGCGCTGCCAGATTTCTTCAGTGATGAACGGCATGAACGGGTGCGCCAGGCGCAATGCCACTTCCAGTACGCGAACCAGTGTGCGACGGGTGCCGCGCTGGCGCTCGACTGGCGCGTTTTCGTCCCACAGCACAGGCTTGGACAGTTCCAGGTACCAGTCGCAGTACTGGTTCCAGATGAACTCGTACAGCGCTTGCGCCGCCAGGTCGAAACGGAACTGATCCAGTTGACGGGTCACTTCGGCTTCGGTGCGTTGCAACTGCGAGATGATCCAGCGATCCGCCAGCGACAGCTCGTAGGCTTCGCCGTTCTGGCCGCAGTCTTCGCCCTTGTCCAGAACGTAGCGCGCAGCGTTCCAGATCTTGTTGCAGAAGTTGCGATAGCCTTCTACGCGGCCCATGTCGAACTTGATGTCGCGACCGGTGGACGCCAGCGAGCAGAAGGTGAAGCGCAGGGCGTCGGTGCCGTAGCTGGCGATGCCGTCGGCGAACTCGTCGCGGGTCTGCTTCTCGATCTTCTTCGCCAGTTTCGGCTGCATCAGACCGGAAGTACGTTTCTGCACCAGGGTTTCGAGTTCGATACCGTCGATGATGTCCAGCGGGTCCAGGACATTGCCCTTGGACTTGGACATCTTCTGGCCCTGGCCATCACGCACCAGGCCGTGCACGTAAACGGTCTTGAACGGAACCTGCGGCGTGCCGTCCTCGTTCTTGATCAGGTGCATGGTCAGCATGATCATCCGGGCAACCCAGAAGAAAATGATGTCGAAGCCCGTCACCAGCACGTCGGTGGAGTGGAATTTCTTCAGGAACTCGGTCTTTTCCGGCCAGCCCAGGGTGGAGAAGGTCCACAGGCCCGAGCTGAACCAGGTGTCGAGAACGTCGTTGTCCTGTTGCAGCGCAACGTCCGGGCCGAGGTTGTGCTTGGCGCGTACTTCGGCTTCGTCACGGCCGACGTAGACCTTGCCCGACTCGTCGTACCAGGCCGGAATCCGGTGGCCCCACCACAGCTGACGGCTGATGCACCAATCCTGGATGTCGCGCATCCACGAGAAGTACATGTTTTCGTACTGCTTCGGCACGAACTGGATGCGACCGTCTTCAACAGCAGCAATCGCAGGCTCGGCCAGCGGCTTGGTGGACACGTACCACTGGTCGGTCAGCCATGGCTCGATGACGGTGCCGGAGCGGTCGCCTTTCGGCACTTTCAGGTTGTGGTCGTCGATGCTGACCAGCAGGCCGGCGGCGTCGAACGCGGCAACGATCTGCTTGCGCGCTTCGAAACGCTCGAGACCGGCGTACTCGGCCGGAATCTTGCCGTCGATGCTGTCGTTCAGCGTGCCGTCGAGGTTGAACACCTGAGCCGCAGGAAGCACGTTGGCGTTCTTGTCGAAGATATTCAGCAGCGGCAGGTTGTGGCGCTTGCCGACTTCGTAGTCGTTGAAATCGTGGGCCGGGGTGATTTTCACGCAGCCGGTGCCGAATTCAGGATCGCAGTAATCGTCGGCGATGATCGGGATGCGGCGGCCGACCAGCGGCAGCTCGACAAACTTGCCGATCAGGGCTTTGTAGCGCTCGTCGTTCGGGTTTACCGCGACAGCGGAGTCGCCGAGCATGGTTTCCGGACGGGTGGTCGCGACGATCAGGAAATCGTTGCCTTCAGCGGTTTTCGCGCCGTCAGCCAACGGATACTTCAGGTTCCACAGGAAACCTTTCTCGTCGTGGTTTTCCACTTCGAGGTCGGAAATCGCCGTGTGCAGCTTGGTGTCCCAGTTGACCAGGCGCTTGCCGCGATAGATCAGGCCGTCTTCGTGCAGGCGCACGAACGCTTCTTTAACGGCTTCCGAGAGGCCGTCGTCCATGGTGAAGCGCTCGCGGCTCCAGTCCACGGAAGAGCCGAGGCGGCGGATCTGACGGCTGATGTTGCCGCCTGACTGATCCTTCCACTCCCAGACTTTCTCGAGGAATTTTTCGCGGCCCAGATCGTGGCGGTTCTGGCCTTGGGCTTCGAGTTGACGCTCCACCAGCATCTGCGTGGCGATACCGGCGTGGTCGGTGCCCGGCTGCCACAGGGTTTTGCGACCCTGCATGCGGCGGAAACGGATCAGGGCGTCCATGATCGCGTTGTTGAAACCGTGACCCATGTGCAGGCTGCCGGTGACGTTCGGCGGCGGGATCATGATGGTGTAGGAGTCGC
The DNA here is from genome assembly GCF_054071635.1 of Pseudomonas sp. SDO52101_S400. Classification (NCBI taxonomy): domain Bacteria; kingdom Pseudomonadati; phylum Pseudomonadota; class Gammaproteobacteria; order Pseudomonadales; family Pseudomonadaceae; genus Pseudomonas; species Pseudomonas sp. SDO52101_S400. Next base: position 7,471 of record NZ_JBSVWF010000087.1, read on the forward strand.
CCGCGCCTTGCGGGGCGAAGTAGTTCTCGGACTCCCAGGTGTTGTACCAGGAAGTTTCAATGGCGTGCGGCTGGTAGGTCTTATCCATGCGCGGCGGGACCCTATTGGCATTTATTCAGGAAAAGCCGGGAAGTATAGCGGGGCATGGGGCGCAGGGCGAGCGGGGCGGGCCGGGTGGAGGCTTAAATGTGGGAGCTGGCCTGCCAGCGATGCAGGCGCCGCCGTTTTTCAGGAAAGGCGCGGTGACGCTATCGCTGGCAGGCCAGCTCCCACAGGAGATCGGGAGATTATTCGTATTGGCCGAGAAGCCGCTCCATCCGCGCCTCGAGGCGACGTTTGATTTCGGTTTCGATGTGCGGGGCGAAGTCGTCGATCACGTCTTGCATGATCAGTTGCGCAGCGGCGCGCAGTTCGCTGTCCAGGTGCAGCAGCGCATCGGGGCCTTTATCCACAGGCGCGACGGGCGCAGCGGCGGGCTTCACGACGGGAGCGGGAGGCGCTGCGACGGCGGGCGGCTCAGTGGCGACCGAGTCGAACAGCATCGGAATCTGTTCCTGTTCGCCATCATCGACCGTGTCGGTCAGCAGTGGCGGTTGCAGGTTGTCATCGCCCAGCAACTGGCGGATAGACTCAAGGTCATCCAGCAGGTGAGCGGGTTTTTGCAGCGGTTTTGGAGTGTCCATCGGCGTACTCAGAGTCGCTGTAAACGGTGGTCTTGCAGAGGATAGCCCTGTTCCCGGTAGAAACGGAAACTCTCCCGCGCAGCTGCACGGATCACCGGATCTTCCACCACCACTTCCGCCACTCGGGCGAATTGATTGGCGAAGGCCGGGACCTTGAGGTCGAGATTGACGAGCAAATCCTGATGCTGGCCGCAGTCATCACCCCATCCAAGCACGATCAAACCTTCCGGTTCGCTCTCGGCCGGGCCATGAGGCACGAAGGTTTCGCCTTTGAACGCCCACAGTCGCGCATCGAGGTCATCACGCTGGGCGGCATCGCTGCAATGCAGGTAGATGCGGTGGCCCATGCGCCAGGCTTTCTCGGTGAGCTTGCAGGCAAAATCCAGGCGAGCCGAAGGATCGGCACTGGGCAGGATATAGAAGTCGACTTTGGTCATTGCGGTTCCTGAGCTGAAAGCGGCGCCCCTTTAAAGAGGCGCCACTCGCAGTCATCGGTTTCAGGCTTTGGCGCGATCCAGCAGGTACTGGGTCAGCAGGGGAACCGGACGGCCGGTGGCGCCCTTGTCCTTGCCGCCGCTGGTCCACGCGGTGCCCGCGATGTCCAGGTGCGCCCAGTTCAGGTTCTTGGTGAAGCGCGACAGGAAGCACGCGGCGGTAATGGTGCCGGCCTTCGGCCCGCCGATGTTGGCGATGTCGGCGAACGGGCTGTCCAGTTGCTCCTGGTACTCGTCGAAGAGCGGCAGTTGCCAGGCACGGTCGTCGGCAGCCTTGCCGGCGCTCAGCAGTTGGCCGATCAGTTCGTCGTTGTTGCCCAGCAGGCCGGAGGTGTGCGCTCCCAGAGCAACCACGCAGGCGCCGGTCAGGGTGGCGATGTCGATCACCGCTTGCGGCTTGAAGCGCTCGGAGTAGGTCAGGGCGTCGCACAGTACCAGACGGCCTTCGGCGTCGGTGTTGAGGATTTCCACGGTCTGGCCGCTCATGGTGGTCACGATGTCGCCCGGACGCGAAGCGGTGCCGCTCGGCATGTTCTCGGCGCAGGCCAGGATGCACACCAGGTTGATCGGCAGCTTCAGTTCCAGCACGGCGCGCAGGGTGCCGAACACGCTGGCGGCGCCGCCCATGTCGTACTTCATCTCGTCCATGCCGGCGCCCGGTTTCAGGCTGATGCCGCCGGTGTCGAAGGTGATGCCTTTACCGACCAGTGCGTACGGCTTCTCGGATTTCTTGCCGCCGTTGTATTGCATGACGATCAGGCGTGGCGGCTGGGCGCTGCCCTGGCCGACGGCGTAGAACGAACCCATGCCCAGCGCCTTGATCTTCTTCTCGTCGAGCACTTCGACTTTCAGATCCTTGAACTCTTTGCCCAGATCTTTGGCTTGTTCGCCCAGGAATGTCGGGTGGCAGATGTTCGGCGGCAGGTTGCCCAGGTTGCGGGTAAAGGCCATGCCGTTGGCGATCGCGGTGGCGTGATTCACGGCGCGCTGAACTTCGGCCTGAGCAGCCTTGATGGTCAGCAGGGTGATTTTCTTCAGGGCGCGCGGTTCGGCTTTCTGGCTCTTGAACTGATCGAAGGTGTATTCGCCGTCGATCAGGGTCTCGGCCAGCAGGCGGGTCTTGCCGTAGCTGTCGCGGTTTTTGACGATGATTTCATCGAGTGCCAGCACGGCATCGCTGCCGCCCAGACCCTTGAGGGTATTGAGGATGCCGGCAACGATCTTGCGGAACGGGCGGTCGCCCAGTTCTTCATCCTTGCCGACGCCGACCAGCAGCACGCGCTCGGCTTTCAGGTTCGGCAGGCTGTGCAGCAGCAGGCTTTGACCGACCTTGCCGGCCAGATCGCCACGTTTGAGGACAGCGCTGATGGCGCCGCCGCTCAGTTCGTCGACCAGTTTGGCCGCGACACCGAGTTTGCGGCCTTCGCCGACGGCAACCACCAGGGTGGCGGTTTTCAACGTTTCTGGGCTAACGCTTTTTACAACCAGTTCCATGTCCGGATCCCTGAATGAATGGTCAACACGCAGGCGTTCGACGGTGTCCGCAGTCGCCTGCTTATAGAGAGAAGAGGCGCAGGCCAGTGCCTGCGACAGAGGCGGCAGTTTGAACCTCGCTCACCGCGCCTGACAACCCTCGGTTGTACGATCTTCAACGGATTGCACGCTTGCGTGAGTGTGCGCAGTGACAGGCGCCCTCAATCACAGGATAATGCCGCATCTTTTTTCGACGGCTCTGCCTTGCGGGCCTGTCGATACGTTTGCTTGTTTGGCCGCCTTAGCCTGACAACCCTGGAGTGTCTGGTTTGATCGTCTTCCGTTATCTGTCCCGCGAAGTCCTGTTGACCCTGAGTGCGGTGAGTGCCGTGCTACTGGTCATCATCATGAGCGGTCGCTTCATCAAATACCTTGCCCAGGCCGCTGCGGGCCAGCTCGATCCGGGATCGCTGTTCCTGATCATGGGCTACCGTCTGCCGGGCTTCATGCAGTTGATCCTGCCGCTGGGCCTGTTCCTCGGGATCCTTCTGGCGTACGGCCGGTTGTATCTCGAAAGCGAAATGACCGTGCTGTCGGCCACGGGCATGAGCCAGCAGCGTCTGTTCCGCATGACTCTGTTCCCGGCCACGCTGGTGGCACTGGTGGTGGCATGGCTGAGCCTGAGCCTGGCCCCGCAAGGCGCCAACCAGTTCCAGCTGCTGCTGAACAAGCAGGACGCCCTGACCGAATTCGACACCCTGGAGCCGGGCCGCTTCCAGGCGTTGCGCGACGGGACCCGGGTGACCTACACCGAAAATCTGAGCGATGACCGGGTCAACCTGGGCAGCGTGTTCATCTCGCAGAAAAACCTCGGCGCCAACCAGGCTGATCGCGGGATTTCCGTGCTGGTAGCCGAAAAAGGGCGGCAGGAGATCCGTCCCGACGGCAACCGCTACCTGATCCTGCACAACGGCTACCGTTACGACGGCAGCCCGGGACTGGCCAACTATCGCGCCATCCATTACGAAACCTACGGTGTTCTGCTGCCCAAACCCGATGTCAGCGAGGAGGTCACCGACCGCGACGCCATGCCGACTTCGACCCTGCTGGCCAGTGATGACATCCGCGCCAAGACCGAACTGCAATGGCGCCTGTCGCTGCCGCTGCTGGTATTTATCGTGACCCTGATGGCGGTGCCGCTGTCGCGGGTCAATCCGCGCCAGGGGCGCTTCCTCAAGTTGCTGCCGGCGATTCTTCTTTATATGGCTTACCTGACCATCCTGATTGCCGCCCGCGGCGCCCTCGAAAAAGGCAAGATCCCTGCGAGCCTGGGTCTGTGGTGGGTACACGGAATCTTCCTGGTCATCGGTATCGGCCTGCTGTACTGGGAACCGCTGCGCCTGAAAATGGCCAGCCGTCGCAGCGCTGCGCTGGAGGTGGCTCGTGGTTAAACTCGACCGCTACATCGGCAGCAGCGTATTCATGGCGATCATCGCCGTGCTGGCGATCATCCTTGGCCTGGCTACGCTGTTTGCCTTCATCGACGAAATGGGCGACGTCAGCGATACCTACACGCTGGTCGACGTGCTGAGCTTTGTAGTGCTGACCGCACCGCGCCGGCTCTATGACATGTTGCCGATGGCGGCGCTGATCGGTTGCCTGATCGGCCTCGGCAGTCTGGCGAGCAGCAGCGAGCTGACTGTCATGCGTGCTGCCGGTGTGTCCATCGGGCGCATCGTCTGGGCGGTCATGAAGCCGATGCTGGTGCTGATGCTGGCCGGTGTGCTGATCGGCGAATACGTTGCGCCGGCTACCGAGAGCATGGCGCAGGCCAATCGTTCGCTGGCTCAAGGCAGCGGCGACGCGCAAAGCGCCAAGCACGGTATGTGGCACCGTCAGGGCGAGGAATTCATCCACATCAACGCCGTTCAACCTGATGGCCTGTTGTATGGCGTGACCCGCTATCACTTCGACAAGGAACGCCACTTGCTGAGCTCGAGCTTCGCCAAGCGCGCCGAGTTCGATGGCAAAGGCTGGAAGCTCACCGATGTCACCACCACGCTGTTCCACGAGCGCAGCACCGAAGTCGTCAATAAGCCGACCGAGGACTGGGATGTTTCCATCAGTCCGCAATTGCTGAACACCGTGGTCATGGCGCCGGAAGCATTGTCGATTACCGGCCTGTGGGGCTACATCCACTATCTGGCTGATCAGGGGCTGAGTAACGGCCGTTACTGGCTGGCTTTTTGGGTCAAGGTGTTGCAGCCGCTGGTGACCGCCGCGCTGGTGCTGATGGCGATCTCCTTCATTTTCGGTCCGCTGCGCTCGGTGACTCTCGGTCAGCGAGTGTTTACCGGCGTGTTGGTGGGGTTCACCTTCCGCATCGTCCAGGATCTGCTCGGTCCGTCCAGTCTGGTGTTCGGCTTCTCGCCGCTGTTCGCGGTGCTGGTGCCGGCAGGCATCTGTGCCCTGGCGGGTGTCTGGTTGCTGCGTCGAGCCGGTTGATGAACAAGGTTTCACCCTTGCTCCAGCCTTGAAAACGCCCCGGTCGCCAGACCGGGGCGTTTTTGCATGCAATCCGGGTGACAGGCGAACGTGACGCTTGCGCCGTGTATCAGGTACAATTCCCGGCTATTTTTCGGCGGGCCAAGCCTGCAGCCTTTTTGAGTGTTGATCCGTGAGTGATTTGAGTCATATCCGCAATTTCTCCATCATCGCCCACATTGACCATGGCAAGTCGACGCTGGCTGACCGTTTCATCCAGATGTGCGGTGGCCTGGCCGAGCGTGAAATGGAAGCCCAGGTACTGGATTCCATGGATCTGGAGCGCGAACGCGGGATCACCATCAAGGCCCACAGCGTTACCCTCTATTACAAAGCCAAAGACGGCGTCACCTACCAGCTGAACTTCATTGACACCCCGGGTCACGTCGACTTCACCTATGAAGTCAGCCGTTCCCTGGCCGCGTGTGAAGGTGCCTTGCTGGTGGTCGATGCGGGGCAGGGCGTTGAAGCCCAGTCCGTGGCCAACTGCTACACCGCCATCGAGCAGGGCCTCGAGGTGATGCCGGTACTGAACAAGATCGACCTGCCACAGGCCGAGCCGGACCGCGTCAAGGACGAGATCGAGAAGATCATCGGCATCGACGCCACCGACGCCGTCACCTGCAGCGCCAAGACAGGCCTGGGTGTCGACGAAGTGCTCGAGCGTCTGGTCGCCACCATTCCTGCGCCGACCGGCAACATCGAAGATCCGCTGCAAGCGTTGATCATCGACTCCTGGTTCGACAACTACCTGGGCGTTGTCTCCCTGGTGCGCGTGCGTCATGGCCGCGTGAAGAAGGGCGACAAGATCCTGGTGAAATCCACCGGCAAGATCCACCTGGTCGACAGCGTCGGTGTTTTCAACCCGAAACACACCGCCACCGCTGACCTGAAGGCCGGCGAAGTGGGCTTCATCATTGCCAGCATCAAGGACATTCACGGTGCACCGGTCGGTGACACCCTGACCTTGAGCTCGACGCCGGATGTTCCGGTACTGCCGGGTTTCAAACGCATTCAGCCACAGGTTTACGCCGGTCTGTTCCCGGTCAGCTCCGACGACTTCGAGGACTTCCGCGAAGCGCTGCAGAAGCTGACCCTGAACGATTCGTCGCTGCAGTACACCCCGGAAAGCTCCGACGCACTGGGCTTCGGCTTCCGTTGCGGCTTCCTCGGCATGCTGCACATGGAGATCATTCAGGAGCGTCTCGAGCGCGAGTACGACCTGGACCTGATCACCACGGCGCCGACGGTAATCTTTGAGCTGGTGTTGAAAACCGGTGAAACGATTTACGTCGACAACCCGTCGAAGCTGCCGGACGTCTCGGCCATTGAAGATATGCGCGAGCCGATCGTGCGCGCCAACATCCTCGTGCCGCAAGAACACCTGGGTAACGTCATCACCCTGTGCATCGAGAAGCGTGGCGTTCAAGTCGACATGCTGTTCCTCGGCAATCAGGTGCAGGTCACTTACGACCTGCCGATGAACGAAGTGGTCCTGGACTTCTTCGACCGTCTCAAATCCACCAGCCGCGGCTATGCTTCGCTGGATTACCATTTCGATCGTTACCAATCGGCTAATCTGGTGAAACTGGACGTGCTGATCAACGGCGACAAGGTCGACGCCCTGGCGCTGATCGTGCACCGTGACAATTCGCACTTCAAAGGTCGCCAGTTGACCGAGAAGATGAAAGAACTGATTCCTCGTCAGATGTTCGACGTGGCCATCCAGGCTGCCATTGGTGGTCAGATCGTCGCCCGGACAACCGTCAAGGCGCTCAGAAAGAACGTATTGGCCAAATGCTACGGTGGTGACGTCAGCCGTAAGAAGAAACTGCTCGAGAAGCAAAAGGCCGGTAAGAAACGCATGAAGCAGGTCGGCAACGTGGAAATTCCACAAGAAGCCTTCCTTGCCGTGCTCAGGTTGGAATAGTCAGGTCCTATGTCACTAAATTTCCCGCTGTTGCTGGTTATCGCCGTGTTCGTCTGCGGCCTGTTGGCGTTGCTCGATCTGTTGATCCTGGCACCGCGTCGGCGCGCTGCCATCGCTTCCTATCAGGGCAGCGTCAGCCAGCCTGATGTGGTGGTGGTCGAGAAGCTGAACAAGGAACCGCTGCTGGTCGAATACGGCAAGTCGTTCTTCCCGGTGCTGTTCATCGTGCTGGTGCTGCGTTCGTTCCTGGTGGAACCGTTCCAGATTCCGTCCGGTTCGATGAAACCGACCCTGGACGTCGGCGACTTCATTCTGGTGAACAAGTTTTCTTACGGGATCCGCTTGCCGGTGATCGACAAGAAAGTCATCGAAGTCGGTGATCCGCAACGCGGTGATGTGATGGTGTTCCGCTACCCGAGCGACCCGAACGTCAACTACATCAAACGTGTGGTTGGCCTGCCGGGCGACACGGTGCGTTACACCGCCGACAAGCGTCTGTTCGTCAATGGCGAATCGATTGCCGAGCAGCTCGTCGGTTCCGAGCCGGGCACCCTCGGCAGTGCGGAGCTCTACAAGGAAAAACTCGGCGCCGCCGAGCACCTGATCCGCAAGGAAATGAGCCGCTACCGTGCCACGCCGGACCATACCTGGACCGTGCCGGCCGGACACTACTTCATGATGGGCGACAACCGCGACAACTCGAACGACAGTCGCTACTGGGATGATCCGAACATTCCCAAGGATCTGCTGGGCATGGTTCCCGACCAGAACATCGTCGGCAAGGCCTTCGCTGTCTGGATGAGCTGGCCGGAACCGAAACTCAGCCACCTGCCGAATTTCTCGCGGGTCGGCCTGATCAAGTAAACAATCACGGCGCTGTTGACCACAGCGCCGAATGCATTTCTGGCGTCGGCACAACCGGCTCCGGGGCATGAAGCCACGATATTCAGGACGTCATTTTTGAACACAGCGTTAATTGTCCCAGGCCTGCGCCGTATCCCGGCGATGGCGGTGGAATCCAGCCACGAACTCAGCGTGGGTAAACCGTGAGCGTTTCTCTAAGCCGTCTCGAGCGTCAGCTCGGTTACACCTTCAAGGACCAGGAACTGATGGTCCTGGCCCTCACGCACCGCAGCTTCGCCGGACGCAACAACGAGCGTCTGGAGTTCCTCGGCGATGCGATCCTCAACTTCGTTGCCGGTGAAGCCTTGTTCGATCGCTTCCCGCTGGCCCGCGAAGGTCAGTTGTCGCGTTTGCGTGCGCGTCTGGTGAAAGGCGAGACCCTGGCCGTGCTGGCCCGCGGTTTCGATCTGGGCGAGTACCTGCGCCTGGGTTCCGGTGAGCTCAAAAGCGGCGGTTTCCGTCGCGAATCGATTCTGGCCGATGCCCTCGAAGCGCTGATCGGCGCAATCTACCTCGACGCCGGCATGGAAGTCGCCCGCGAGCGCGTCCTGGCCTGGCTGGCCGGGGAGTTCGAAGGTCTGACGCTGGTCGACACCAACAAGGATCCGAAGACCCGCCTGCAGGAATTCCTGCAATCGCGCGGTTGCGACCTGCCACGTTACGAAGTGGTGGATATCCAGGGTGAGCCGCATTGCCGTACGTTTTTCGTCGAGTGCGAAGTTGTCCTATTGAATGAAAAAAGCCGGGGTCAGGGTGTGAGCCGTCGTATTGCCGAACAGGTAGCGGCCGCCGCAGCACTGATTGCCCTGGGTGTGGAGAATGGCAATGACTGATACAAACGCAACTCGCTGTGGCTATGTTGCCATCGTCGGCCGTCCCAACGTGGGCAAGTCCACGCTGCTGAACCACATCCTCGGCCAGAAGCTCGCGATCACTTCGCGCAAGCCGCAGACCACTCGCCACAACATGCTCGGGATCAAGACCGAGGGCGACGTGCAGGCGATCTACGTCGACACCCCGGGCATGCACAAGGGTGGCGAAAAGGCCTTGAACCGTTACATGAACAAGACCGCTTCGGCGGCGTTGAAAGACGTCGACGTGGTGATCTTCGTGGTCGACCGCACCAAGTGGACCGAAGAAGACCAGATGGTGCTGGAGCGCGTGCAGTACGTGACCGGCCCGCTCATCGTCGCGCTGAACAAGACCGACCGCATCGAGGACAAGGCCGAGCTGATGCCGCACCTGTCCTGGTTGCAGGAACAGCTGCCGAACGCGCAGATCATTCCGATCTCGGCGCAGCACGGGCACAACCTCGATGCACTGGAAAAAGTGATCGCCGATCATCTGCCGGAGAACGATCACTTCTTCCCGGAAGACCAGATCACCGACCGCAGCAGCCGTTTCCTCGCCGCCGAACTGGTGCGCGAGAAAATCATGCGCCAGATGGGCGCCGAGCTGCCGTACCAGATCACCGTGGAAATCGAAGAGTTCAAGCAACAGGGCAAGACTCTGCATATCCACGCGTTGATCCTCGTCGAGCGTGACGGTCAGAAGAAAATCATCATTGGCGACAAGGGCGAGCGTATCAAACGCATCGGCACCGAGGCGCGCAAGGACATGGAGCTGCTGTTCGACTCCAAGATCATGCTCAACCTTTGGGTGAAGGTGAAGGGCGGCTGGTCCGACGACGAACGTGCGCTGCGTTCGCTGGGTTACGGCGACCTGTAACACCGGTTTTCTGTTACACCAGAGAACCCCCTGTGGGAGCGGGCTTGCTCGCGAATGCGCAGTG
>NZ_JBSVWF010000088.1:0-16746 GCF_054071635.1 Pseudomonas sp. SDO52101_S400
TGTGGGAGCGGGCTTGCTCGCGAAGGGCGCACCGCCGCTTTTAGATCAGTTCACCGAGCCGTAACGTTTCATGGCTTCAATCGCCAGACCGCTGCCAATGCTGCCAAAGATGTTCCCTTCCACATGCCGCGCGTTCGGCAACATCGCCGAAACACTGTTGCGCAGCGCCGGAATACCGCTGGAACCACCGGTGAAGAACACCGTATCGACCTGACCCACCGCCACATTGGCGTCCGCCAGCAATTGCGTGACGCTGCCGCGCACGCGCTCCAGCTGCGCATCGATCGCCGATTCGAACAAGGCCCGGGTCAACTCCACGCTCAGCCCGGACTCGATCCGGTCCAGCGGCACATGGCGGCTGTCGTTATGGGTCAGCTGGATCTTGGTTTCTTCCACTTCCATCGCCAGCCAGTGCCCGGCGCGCTGTTCGATCAACTTGAACAGACGGTCGATGCCGCCGGTGTCTTCGATGTCGTAGCGCATGCTGCCCAGGGCGAGAGTCGATTTCTGCGAATACACCGAGTTGATGGTGTGCCAGGTCGCCAGGTTCATGTGGTGACTGGTCGGCATGAACGCGCCGCTCTTCATGCGGCTGCCGTAGCCAAACAGCGGCATCAGGCCTTGCAGGCTCAGTTGCTTGTCGAAGTCGGTCCCGCCGATGTGCACGCCGCCAGTGGCGAGGATGTCGTCGTGACGGTTATCCATGCCCCGGCGCTCGGGCGACAGGCGCACCAGCGAGAAGTCCGACGTACCCCCGCCGATGTCGACGATCAGTACCAGCTCTTCCTTTTCGATGGTCGACTCGTAGTCGAAGGCCGCAGCGATCGGCTCGTACTGGAACGACACATCCTTGAAGCCAAGCTTGCGCGCCACTTCCACCAGAGTGTCTTCGGCTTCCTGGTCGGCCAGCGGATCGTCGTCGACGAAGAACACCGGACGGCCCAGCACCACTTGCTCGAATTCGCGACCGGCGGCCGCTTCGGCGCGGTTCTTGAGCTGGCCGATGAACAGACCGAGCAAATCCTTGAACGGCATCGCGGTGCCGAGGACGCTGGTGTCGTGCTTGATCAGCTTGGAACCGAGCAGGCTCTTGAGCGAGCGCATCAGCCGGCCTTCGTAGCCTTCCAGGTATTCGTGCAGTGCCAGGCGACCGTAAACCGGGCGGCGCTCCTCGATGTTGAAGAAGACCACCGACGGCAGGGTGATCTTGTCGTCTTCCAGCGCGATCATCGTTTCCATGCCGGGGCGCAGCCAGCCGACGGTGGAGTTGGACGTGCCGAAGTCGATGCCGCAGGCACGGGCTGGAGAGGCGTCTTTCATGTCTTTCGGTTCCGGTCAAAAAAACGGCCGCGCAGTGTATGCCAGTGCGCGGCAGATTCGAAGGCCGGTCATCCGCTATTTCACGACTAAACTTGCTTGAAAGTCGCCGCTTTGCCCCAAACTTGCAGGCATGGGCCGGCAGACATACCGGCGGTCGCAAGAACCGCCGCCTACTGCCGATAAACTTCTGCTGCGCCACCCGGTCACAAGTTTGAGATCGGTCAACCTGGCACGCGCGAATCGGCGCATGCTGACGGCGGCGCGAAACCGATAACGGATGGTGACTCCTTCAATGGACTTCAAAGACTATTACAAGATACTCGGCGTGGAGCCGACGGCTGACGACAAGGCAATCAAGGCGGCCTATCGCAAGCTCGCGCGCAAATACCACCCCGATGTCAGCAAGGAAAAAGACGCCGAGGCCAAGTTCAAGGACGCCTCGGAAGCCTATGAGGCGCTGAAAAGCGCCGACAAACGCGCCGAATACGACGACCTGCGCCGCTACGGCCAGCACGGTCAACCGTTCCAGGGCCCGCCGGGCTGGCAGAGCCGTGGCGGTTTCGGTGGCGGCGGTGGCGACACCGGTGACTTTTCGGACTTCTTCAGTTCGATCTTCGGCAATCGCGGCCCCGGTTTCGGTGGCGGCGAAGGTCGACAATCCCGCAGTGCCGGGCGCAGAGGGCAAGACGTGGAACTGGAACTGCCGATCTTTCTCGAAGAGACGCTTTCGAACGAATCGAAAAAAATCAGCTTCCAGGTGCCGCAATACAACGGTTCGGGCCAGCACGTCAGCAACACCAGCAAGAGCCTGAACGTGAAGATCCCGGCGGGCGTGACCGACGGCGAGCGCATCCGCCTCAAGGGCCAGGGTGCGCCGGGCATTGGTGGCGGCGCCAATGGCGATCTGTACCTGACCATCCGTTTCGCGCCGCATCCGAAATTCGATGTCGAAGGCGAGAACCTGATCATCACGCTGCCGCTGGCACCGTGGGAACTGGCGCTGGGTGCCGAAGTGGCCGTGCCGACCCTCACTGGCAAGATCAACCTCAAGGTCCCGGCCGGCAGCCAGAACGGGCAGCGCATGCGCGCCAAGGGCCATGGTTTGCAGAACAAGGCCGGCGAGCGCGGTTATCTGTTCGTCCAGCTCAAGGCCGTGATGCCGAAGGCTGCGGGCGATGACGTCAAGGCGCTGTGGCAGGAACTGGCGAAGAAAGCCGCCTTCAACCCGCGAGAGAACTTCTGAACCCGGCGACGGAGTAGCCCATCATGAGCAGCCCCCTGATCGTTCAACTGGACATGGCAGAATTCTGTGAGGCGGCCGATCTGTCGGACGTCTACGTGATCGAAATCGTCGAACACGGCATCCTCGAACCTCAGGGCGCGCAGCCTCGGGAATGGCGTTTCACCGATTACGAACTGGCCCTGGCCAAACGCGCCGCCAAGCTGCGGCGCGACCTGGAGCTGGAATGGGAAGGCGTCGCCCTGGCGCTGGACCTGCTGGAAGAGGTGAAGGAGCTGCGCGCCGAGAACCGCATGCTCCGCCAGCGTCTGGCACGGCTGGTGGTCGAGTAACCGCTTCAGGCTTTTCTGGGCAGCACCACGCTGAACAGCGTTCCGTCGGCTTCACTTGAACTGACTTCGATCGTCCCGCCGTGGGCGGTCACCACTTCCTTGACGATGAACAGGCCCAGACCGAGGCTGGTCGATGGCTGGCCGAGCTCTTCGTCTGCACTGCGCACCAATGGATCGAAAAGGGTGCCGATGGCCTCTTCGGGAATCGGTGTGCCGTGGTTGTGCACGCTCAGGTGCAGGTTTTCTGCATCGCCCCGCAGCGTCACCAGTACTTCCTGCGGGTTCGAACCATGCTGCAAGGCATTGCCGATCAGATTCTGCAGCAGTTGATCGATCCGTCCGGCATCCCAGACGCCACGGGTGTCGCCCTCGGTTTTCAGTGTCGGATTACTGTCCGGATTGCCGGCGCAGGCTTCGGCGATGGCGGCTCGCGCCGCGTCGGCCATGTCCATCGGCGCCGGTTCGATCGGCAGGCTTTTGCCCAGGCGGCTGCGCACCAGTTCCAGCAGATCGCTGACCATCGCCGCCATGTGTCGCGAGCCATGCTTGATGTTGAGGGCACACTGGAGGGCATCGCCCTGTAGCGCGGCCTTGCGCATCAGCAATTCGATCGACATGGTCACCGCTTGCAAGGGGGCGCGCAGGTCGTGACCGAGGATGGCGAGGAAAATGTCACGCGAGCGGTTGACCTGCTCGGCATAAGCGGCGGTCGATTCGGCGAGGGCTTCATCGATGGCTTCGTTGAAGCGGATCATGTCCTGGAAGTACGCCATGTCCGGCGATTGCAGACTGTTGACCCAGAGCCGAATCACACAGGCGCGCAAATGGCGGAATTCAGACGTCATCTGCACCAGGTCGAAGCCGACGGTATGACGCAGCTCGCCATGACTGGCGCCGGCTTCGTCCAGACTCGGGGTTTTCTCCGGGCCTTCGCCCTTGGCCTTGGCGATTTGCTCACTGGCGGTTTGTGCAGTGTCCATATCGCGTGCGGAGGCCAGCAGGATGGCCCTGGCATGATCGCGCAGCGCCGCCCGGTCCATGTTGTCGGCCGCGGGGGTGATGGTCCGGGCGAACTGCTCCCACTCCTCGACGATGTGATCCGCGTGTTGCCTGATGAATTCGGATAAACGCATGTCCGGGTTCCTGGAAATTCAAGGCGGGGCGTTCGAATATTAGCCCCTTTGCGCGGGAAAGAAAGCGCCGCTCGGGCCGGAAATTTCCGCTGACAAGACGCCGTGCCGCAAGACATATGTACCACAGCGGCAGAGGTTCGCCGTGGTCTGCTTTTGCTCCATTTCAAGGAGCGAAACCATGTCCGAAATCCCTGTCGCCTTACCTTCGCCGGACAACGTTGCATCGCCGCCGGGGTCGGTGGTGACGCAAAGTCTGCACGCTGACTTTCTTCAACGGTCCAGCCCCGAGTGGTTGGTCAATGCACCGCTATGCCAGCGCGAGGCGTTGAAAAGTGCCGACTCCTCCACACCGGACTGGTACAGGCGCGCATCGCGTGATCAACGCAAGGCAGCTGGTGATGCCGTAGCCGCCAGCCTCGCCGCCCAGGCACGCCTGGACAAGGCCATGTCGACCTTCCAGGACATCGACAGCTTTGCTGCACCGTTGCTGACCAAGGCTCTCAAGGACCGGTTCAACGTGACGCTTGACGTCAACAAAACCTGGCTGTTGCTGAACAAACCGGTGGAAATGGGGATTTTTGCCATCGACATCGACTTCTTCGAAGCCCTGAAGCTGCCTTTGCTGCAAGCGGCGCTGCACAACTTCGAAGCCGGTGAATGTAAACGTGGCGCCTTTCATGAAACCTCCGGGTTTCGCAGTGAAACCTCGAACCCCGGCACACTGGAACCGTTGAACACATCCCTGACCGTCGAGCAGTTCACCGGTCTGTGCCGTTCGCTGGACATCGGGGCGAAATATCAGGCTTACCTGAAGGATTTCCTGCGCCCCAGGGACGCGGTGGCCGAACAGGCGCTGCGCGAAAAATTCATCGACGCACATAAAACCGCTCTGCGTGCGGCGGCCGAACTGGCGTTGGTCAAAGGTGATATCGGACGTGAGGACTACGCCTCGATTCGCTCGATCCTGAACGGCGAACTGGCGCCGCGTCAGGGCCATCGGCAGATCTGGTTTCATGATCTGGGCCTGATGGGCCGGCGCATGAGCGGTTGTGTGATGTTCGTGATCTGCGAGAAGTATCGCTACAGTGAGGACTCGATCCTGTACATCCCCGGCGATCCGTACCATCCGCTCAAGCGCTACAAGGGCCGGGAAATCGCCGCGATGTTCAAGCAGCGCTTCACCGCGCGCGACGCCACTCAAACCCATCCAGCAGACCCGAACGCCTACCAGCGGTTTTTCAGTCAGTTCGTCGCGTATGCCGACCGGCCGCGTTATTTCAGTCAATTCACTGACGACACGCCGAGCCGAACGTTCACGCAAAGGCTGGCGCCCTACGAACCGTTGCTCAACGAGTTTATCAAGGCACTCAACCCGATCAACGCGGCGCTGACCGGGATTCGTGAGTTGCCGCCCGCGCCGCCGGTCGCCCAGGTACCGAACACTGATCCCTATCTGAACCCGGTTGGCCTGCCACGCAAGGGGCACGGGATATGGTCGGACAATATCGACCTGTGGCATTACCAGTTCGAGCAGTATCGTGACCGACTGATCGCCGATGCCCGCAGCCACGCCGTACCCACGGCGGATGTCGACGCCAAGGTCCGTTCGCAGAAGCTTGCCGCGTTGTTGAACATCGGCATGCTGGTGCTGATGGGCGTCTCGATGTTCGTGCCGGTGCTCGGCGAAGTGATGATGGTGGTGATGGCCGGGCAACTGCTCGAAGAAACCTTTGAAGGCGCCATCGAGTGGAGTGAAGGTGATCGCAAGGCTGCCAAGGCACATCTGGTCGATGTCGCGCAAAACCTCGCGTTGATGGCCTTGATGGCGGGGGCCGGAAAGGGGTTCGCTCGGCTGGCGGCTGCCAGATCGGTGCCGGTCATCGAGAACCTGCATCAGGTAGAAATGCCCGACGGCACGACCCGTTTGTGGAGGCCTGACCTGAGTGGCTACGAGAGTCCGGTCACTCTGGGGCCGCAGGCAGTACCGAATGCGCTGGGGCAATACGAGTCCGGGCAAAAAACCTGCATTAGGCTCGACGGCAAGACCTACCAGCAGGTGTACGACGAATCGCTCAAGGCCTGGCGCATTCAGCACCCTGGCGATCCGCAGGCTTATCAGCCGCCGATGATGCACAACGGCGCCGGTGCATGGCGACATACCCTGGAACGTCCGCAAGACTGGGATCGATTGACCCTGCTGCGGCGCATCGGTCACAGCACCGAGGCCTTCACTGACGCGCAGTTGCTGACGATGGCCGATGTCTCCGGTGTCAGCGACAACGCTTTGCGCAAAATGCACCTGGACAACGCCTTGCCGCCACCGGAGCTGGTGGACGCCATGCAGCTGTTCAACGCCGAGCGGGATGCGGGACTGATCGTCGAGCAGGCCGCAGGCGCACAGGCCATCGACAGTCGTTTTCTGCATCTGTTGCCGTTGCTTCCCGACATGCCACGCTGGCCGTTCGGGAGAGTACTGGAGGTCTACGACAGTCCTGACCTCATGGGGAAGGCACGCGCTTATGGGACGAAGCGCGGCGGCAAAGCACCGATCCGGATCAGCCGGGCCGAAGTGCTGGGCGGTGTGCTGCCTACGCGAATACTCGCGGTGCTGGATGAAGCGGAGACGGTTCGCCTGTTGGGTGGCGAACCTGCACGTGTTCGTTCGGCACGGACGCATGAGTTCTGCAGACAGATTGCCGACTTCGCCCGTGCCCGCCAGCCCGCGTTGTTCGACAGTCTTCTGAAGGGCACCGAGCCCGTCGATCCTCGGACGGCAAAGCTGCAACGAGTGGTCCCTGGCCTGACCGACCGTGCGGCAGCCGCCGCAATGGGACAAGCCAATGCCGAGGAACTGGTACGGCTGGACGGCGCGGTGCGGGTCCCGTTGCATTTGCAGGAACTCGGTCGCTGGTATGCCCAGACAGGGCGTCTGACCCGGGCTCTGGCCGGTTTGCGAAGTGAAACGATGGCCTCTGCCGACAGCCGCCATCTCGCATTCCAGACGCTGGGCCGGTTGCCAGGCTGGTCCGGTGACGTGCGTCTGGAAATCCGCGAGGGCAGTATCAGCGGTCCGATGCTGGACGCCATCGGCCGCGAAACAGCTTCCACACACAAGTATCTGGTCAAGTACGGGGATGCCTATCAAGCCGCCAATGAGCGTGGCGAACCGCTCAACAGCATCCCCCTGCGAGGCGACAATTTTTTCGCCTCGTTGATGCATGCCTTGCCCGATCAGGCACGTCATGGGCTGGGGCTGCCGAATGTCTGGCAGAGCGTCGACTTGCAAGGCGCGATCATCGATCGGGCGCTCGCCGAGCGCAGTCAGTCGGCCCGGATCCTGCGTGCAGGCGCAGCCGATAGACCATGGTTCAAGCCGCCACAACGCATTGCTCCCAGGCTGCTCGGCTATCCCGCCAGTGGTGATGCTCCGGGGCCGAATCCGGCGTTGACCGGTCATGTCCAGAATGTTTACCCGGGGCTGACCGACGTTCAGGCTCGCGGTTTCATTCTTGAACAATGGCGTCTGGGCAAGAGCGACCAGCAGATCTTTCATCTGCTCAACAATCGGTTGATCGAGTGGCGAGAGCTGGAAACGACCCTCGATCAATGGTTGGTGTCGCAGAACTTGCGCCTGCGCACGACCCGTGATGAGTTCGTCAGCGTGGTGCAGGACATCAAGGACTGTTGGCGAAATGCACCGTTGGCCGAACATAGTCCGCAGGCGGCCCGCCTGACGCTGATCACTGACGTACCGCTGCCATCATTGACGGCGGACTTTGCTCACGTGCGCGAACTGACGCTGCGCGCTCCCGTGATCGGCGACACGCTTGCGGCGTTTCCCAACGTCGAGCAACTGACCTTGACCGCGAGCGTTGCGGAGTTCGACAAGGCATTTGCGACATTGAAAACGCTGCGACACATGACCTGCCTGAAACTGTCGACACCGATTACCGGTCAGGTGGCCGCGCGGCTTCGGGAGCTGACCCGGCTCGAAGAACTGGAGCTGCGCTGTACCGCCAGCGCTCTCAATCCCGTGGTGCCCATGACGCTCGATGTCGGCGGCATGCACCAGTTGCGCCGGCTCGAAGTCGGCAGTCCGCAAATGCGCCAATGGCCGCATGGCGTTCTGGATCTGCCTCGACTGGAGCGCCTGAACCTGCGATCGACCGCGATCAATACGCTGCCGATGGAAATTTATGAGGGCCATCAACGATTGCTGTCCGGCCTGTCGCTGGACTGGTCGAAGTTCCCGCGTCGGGTGTTCAGGCCGATTTACGAATTCGTTCGCAGCCAGCCTCGGCATCTGATCGATCTGGACGAAATGGTCGCGGATTATTGCCGTGGTGAACTCAAGCGTTTTGTCGGCATGGAGCCCAGCCTGCTCGATGTCTTGAGCGTCGGGTTCAGGGCGCAATGGACGGACGCCGTCAGCCGCTTCACCGCGATTGAAACCTTGAGTGAGCAGTACAGCGAAATCAATCGCCTGGACACGTGGGTCGGTTCCGGGCCGCCCCTTCAAAGTGGCGTGGCCGAGCGGTCGGCAGTGGCCGACGCGCTGAAGGCCAGTTGGCGCAGCGGATTGTTCCAGCGCTACGGCGCACGTACCGAGAGTGTCTTTTTCAACCTGTACGTCAGTTTGCCGAACGATGTCTCGGTGCTGGAGATTCCTGGCTCGGCGTTGGACAGTCTGCCGACGCTCCCGGCTGAGGGGTTCTCCCACGTCAAAAGTCTGCATCTGGCAGGGTTGCAAGCCCCGACCGAGCCGTTTCGCGGTTTCATCCGCACCTTTCGCGGGGTCGATACCCTCGACCTGAGCCATTGCGGACTGACCGAACTGCCGCTGGATTCAAGCGATCTGCCGGCACTCGAAACCCTGAACCTGCATGGCAACCCACTGAGTCACATCGACGTGCGCGGGATGAATCGCCTGAAGGCACTGGACCTGAGTGCGACCGCCTTGCGCGAATGGCCGGCGGGGGCGGAGTTTCTGCCGGAGCTGACCTGGCTGGACCTCAGTGACAGCCAGTTGACCTCGCTGCCGGATGCATTGCTGGCGCGTGATGCGTTGTTGCTCGATACCAGCCTCACCGGCATCCCACTGAGTGGGCAGGCCAAAGAGTCGCTGGCCACTGCGCGCCGGCGCATCGAAGATGCCAGAGGCCTGATGCCGGGGTCGCTGCAGCGCTTTGCGCTGGAGGAGCCGCGCCATCGTACGCCACCCGCTGAAAGCGGCTCGGTGATCGCCCGCCGGTTGCTGCCGTTGCCACAGCCATTGGCAGACAACGGGCCGGCCGGGTGGGGCGCGCGCATCCAGCGCCTGCGCCCGCAGTACGACGAGGCGCGGGCACAACAGGCCATCGAGCGGATGCAGGGCGCAGGGCTGGCCGAGGTGCAGATCAGTGCCCGTATCCGTGAATGGGAACAGACCTTCGAGTCGCTGACGCGGCGCCTCAACGACTGGCTGTTCACCCATGAAACCCGCGGTATGGATTGGGTCGTGTCATCGCGCACCCGCCAACTCGCCGCACAGCGAATCATCGAATGCTGGCGTGAAGGTACGGTCGACTGGAATGGCGTGGCTGATCGAGAGCTGAGCCTCGACGGTCTGCAAGTGGGCAACCTGCCTGAGTTGCCGCAAGCGTTTCCTGCGGTTAGCACCCTGAATCTGGCGGGGGTCAAGCTTTCCACCGATGGCTCCAATGCATTTCTCAGGGCCTTCACACAGGTGCGTCGACTTAATCTCAGCGGCAACCAGTTGCCGGTGATCCCCGAGCCTGTCGGGCAAATGTCCGGGATAGAGCGACTGGAGATGTCGCTCACCGGTCTCGCGGATTCTGCAGCGCTGGATCAAACACTCGAGGGTCTGGAGCAGTTGCAGTGGCTGGACCTTAGCCACAACGGATTGCGCACGTTCAGTGTCGCTCGCCTCGGGCGACTGGAACGGCTGGATCTGCGCGACAACCTGCTCACCGCCTGGCCGGAGGGGATACTGCAAGCCCCGCACCTGCAGGCGGTGGACTTGAGCAACAACGACATATTGTCGATTCCGTCAGGCTTTTATGACGGCACGCATACTGAGCTGATGGCTGGCAGCAATCTGTCGGAGAACTATGAAATATCGCAGCAAAGCCTGATCCGCCTGCGTGAATATGCCGATGCCCATGGGCGTCAGGATGTGCTGGGCCTGACCTATGCCGACATCGACCGGATGATCGATGACATGGAGAGCACCACCGAAAGCGAGGACGAAGACGCGGGTTTGGAGAGTGATGCAGAGCCGGATGAAGTGGTTCCGATCCTCGCTGAAAACATCCTCGAACAACAAGCGACACCCTGGATCGAAAACATCCCGCCAGAGGACGCCATACGCTATCGGGCAATGTGGCAACGGTTGGCCGCCGAACCCGACAATGCAGCGTTCTTCCATCTGCTGTCGCGGATGCCAGACACCGAAGAGTTCCGGGTGTTTCGCGCCGATCTGACCCGGCGGGTCTGGGAAATCGTCGAGGCCGCCGATGGCAGTCAGGAGCTGCGCGATACGCTGTTTTCCATGGCGACCACGCACACGACCTGCGTTGACGGGCGAACCCTGGCGCTCAGCGAAATCGAGGTCAAGGTGTATGAGTACAACGCCTTGCGACACCTTCAGCCAGGTCTTGCGGCGAAGGGGCGCGCCTTGCTCGACCTGTCGCGCCAACTGTTTCGTCTGGGTGAGGTGGAAAAACTCGCGGCGCGCAGCATGGGGCGTCACGCCGATCCGGCGGAAGTGCGCCTGCAGTATCGAATCGGCCTGACGTCTGGTTGGGAAGATGGCCTGCAATTGCCGGGTCAACCCAGCCACATGCGGTTTGCCCGGCCGATCAGGGGCGAGGATCTGGCAGCCGCTCGCGCTGCGGTCGTGAAGGCTGAAAAAAGTGAGGCGTTCTATGCAGAGCTGATCAGCCGCGATTACTGGGTGCAGTACCTGACCGAGAAATACCCTGATGAACTCGGTGCGCTGGAACGCAGCACGAATGAAAAACTGCAGCGACTTGAGGATGAATACGAAGACGTGACCAGCACGGCGTACCAGGAGGCGGTGCAGATGCTCGAGGTTGAACGCGGTATTGAGCGCAATCAGCAACTGATTGCCCTGTCGCGTCTGGAAACAGGCGAGCCGGCAACGGTCGGGCTCGACGATGAGCAGCCCGGCACTTCGCGGTATCTGATGGACACCTCAACCCGCTGAAGCGTTGCCAGCCCCGGTCGCCGAAAACTTCGACGACCGGGTCTCCGACTCAGAACAGAAAGTAACGCTGCGCCATCGGCAGCGTCTCGGCCGGTTCACACCAGAGCAACACGCCGTCGGCCTTGACCTGATAGGTCTGTGGGTCGACGTCGATGTTCGGCAGATAATCGTTGTGGATCAGATCGGTTTTCTGCACGTCGCGGCAACCTTTGACCACAGCGATTTTCTTCTTCAGGCCCAACGCTTCGGGCAATCCGGATTCCTGCGCCGCCTGGCTGATGAAGGTCAGGCTGGTGGCGTGCAACGAGCCGCCGTAACTGGCGAACATCGGGCGGTAGTGCACCGGTTGCGGTGTCGGGATCGAGGCGTTGGCGTCACCCATCAGGCTCGCGGCGATGGCGCCGCCCTTGAGGATCAGCGTCGGTTTCACGCCGAAAAATGCCGGTCGCCAGAGCACCAGATCCGCCCACTTGCCGACTTCCACCGAACCCACTTCATGGCTGATACCGTGGGTGATCGCCGGGTTGATCGTGTACTTGGCGATGTAGCGTTTGGCGCGGAAGTTGTCGTTGCCTTCGCCGTCCTGGGGCAGTGGGCCGCGCTGCTTTTTCATCTTGTCGGCGGTCTGCCAGGTGCGCGTGATGACTTCTCCGACGCGGCCCATGGCCTGGCTGTCGGAGCTGATCATCGAGAACGCGCCGAGGTCGTGGAGGATGTCTTCGGCGGCAATCGTTTCGCGGCGGATACGGCTTTCGGCGAACGCCACGTCTTCGGCAATGCTCGGGTCGAGATGGTGGCAGACCATCAGCATGTCGAGGTGTTCGTCGATGGTGTTGCGGGTGAACGGCCGGGTCGGGTTGGTCGAACTCGGCAGCACGTTGGCGAAGCCGCAGGCCTTGATGATGTCCGGCGCATGGCCACCACCGGCACCCTCGGTGTGATAAGTGTGAATGGTGCGGCCCTTGAACGCGCCGAGGGTGGTTTCGACGAAACCGGACTCGTTGAGGGTGTCGGTGTGGATCGCCACCTGCACGTCGTACTGGTCGGCAACGCTCAGGCAATTGTCGATGCTCGCCGGGGTCGTACCCCAGTCTTCGTGCAGCTTGAGGCCGATGGCGCCGGCCTTGACCTGTTCGATCAGCGGCTCCGGCAGGCTGGCGTTACCCTTGCCGGTGAGGCCGATGTTCATCGGGAACGCATCGGCCGCCTGGAGCATCCGCGCCAGGTGCCACGGCCCCGATGTGCAGGTTGTAGCATTGGTGCCGGTGGCCGGTCCTGTGCCGCCGCCGATCATCGTGGTGACGCCGCTCATCAGCGCCTCTTCGATCTGCTGCGGGCAGATGAAATGGATGTGGGTGTCGATGCCGCCGGCGGTGAGGATCATGCCTTCACCGGCGATCACTTCGGTGCTGGCGCCGATGGCGATGGTCACGCCGGGCTGCACGTCCGGGTTACCGGCCTTGCCGATGGCGGCGATGCGCCCGTCCTTGAGGCCGACATCGGCCTTGACGATGCCCCAGTGGTCGATGATCAGTGCATTGGTGATCAGCGTGTCGACCACTTCGGCGGCCAGCAACTGGCTCTGGCCCTGACCGTCGCGGATCACTTTGCCGCCGCCGAATTTCACTTCTTCACCGTAGGTGGTGAAGTCCTGTTCGACTTCGATCCAAAGCTCGGAGTCGGCCAGGCGCACCTTGTCGCCGACGGTGGGGCCGAACATGTCGGCGTAGGCTTGTCTGGAAATCTTCATCTAGCGTCCTTCAGAGAAATCGCGGTGAGCCATCAACCCTCACCCTAACCCTCTCCCGGAGGGAGAGGGGACTGATCGCGGTGGGGCAGTTATCGGTGGTTGGCTCCCTCTCCCCTGGGAGAGGGCTGGGGTGAGGGGCAGCGGTACACGCAGACTCAGAGGTCACCCATGACCCGCCCGGCAAACCCGAACACCCGCCGGTGACCGGCGTAATCCACCAGTTCCACCTCGCGGCTCTGCCCAGGCTCGAAACGCACCGCAGTGCCCGCCGGGATGTTCAGGCGCATGCCACGGCTGGCGGCGCGGTCGAAGGTCAGGGCGTCGTTGGTTTCGAAAAAGTGGTAGTGCGAACCGACCTGGATCGGCCGGTCGCCGCTGTTCGCCACTTTCAGGCTGACGGTGCGACGACCGACGTTGAGTTCGATGTCGCCGGGCTGGATCTGGTATTCGCCGGGAATCATCAATGGGCTCCTTGCAGAATCTTGTAGTAGAGGGCTGTCGGGCGATACGTGCCGCTCGGGTCGCAGGCGTAGTCGGGAATTTCCCCGGCGCGGGTGTAACCCAGGGCCTTGTAGAAATCTTCGGCAGGGGAGCCGGCCTCGGTGTCGAGGTAGAGCATTCCGCGCTTGTACTGGCGGGCCGCCAATTCCAGCGCTTCCATCAACTGCTGGCCGAGGCCGCGGCGCCGGGCGTGCTCGCGCACCAGCAGCTTCTGCACCTCGGCACGGTTCAGTCCGTTGGCCTTCTGGCACAGGCCCAGTTGCACGCTGGCCTGCACCTGTTCGTCCTTGACCACCACCCACAGCAAGACGTTGCCTTTGTTCAGGTTGTCCTGCACTTCATCGAAATAGGCGCGAGCCTGAGTGGCATCCAGATCGGCCATGAAGCCGACGCTGGCGCCATACCCCACGGCGTCGAGCAGCAGGTCGATCAGGCCCTGACGATAGTGCGCAAAACTTTCAGCGTTGACGCGTCGCAGTTGGGCGGGGTTCATCGGTGTCACTCCTTGTTGGCGGGCGGCGGCTCCGCGCCAGGATTGAGGGTCAGTTGCATGAAGGTCAGGTCGAGCCAGCGGCCGAACTTGGTGCCGACTTGCGGCATCTGCCCGGTGGTGATGAAACCGGCGCGTTCGTGCAAGCGGATCGACGCGGCGTTGCCACTTTCGATGGCGGCGACCATGACGTGTTTGCCGCAGGTCTTCGCGCGTTCGATCAGGGCGCTCATCAGTTGCGGGCCGAGGCCGTTGCCGCGCTGGTCGCTGCGCACGTAGACCGAGTGCTCGACGGTGTGGCGGAAACCGTCGAACGGCCGCCAGTCACCGAACGAAGCGTAGCCGAGGGTGGTGTTGTCGGCGTCGACGATCACCAGGATCGGATAACCCTGGCTTTGACGCGCGCTGAACCACGCCTGACGGTTACCGAGGTCGACGGCAGACTCGTTCCAGATCGCCGTGGTGTTGAGCACGGCGTCGTTGTAGATGTCGCGGATCGCCGGCAGGTCGGCGTGCAGGGCATCGCGGATGGTGTAAGTCATGGCGCGGCCTCAGACGATCGGTTGGTGGACGGTGACCAGTTTGGTGCCGTCGGGGAACGTCGCTTCAACCTGGATCTCCGGGATCATTTCCGGGATGCCTTCCATCACTTGATCGCGGGTCAGCAGGGTGGTGCCGTAGTGCATCAGCTCGGCCACGGTCTGGCCGTCCCGGGCGCCTTCGAGCAGCGCCGCCGAAATGTAGGCCATGGCTTCCGGGTAGTTGAGCTTCACGCCACGGGCCAGTCGCCGCTCGGCAACGAGGCCGGCGGTGAAGATCAGCAGCTTGTCTTTTTCGCGTGGGGTCAGGTCCATCGTTTTAAATCCATTTGGGCAGTTTGTGTGGTTCTTGTGGTGAGTGGGGTGTCAGTCAGACCCAGCCCTCACCCTAGCCCTCTCCCGGGGGGAGAGGGGACTGATCTCGGTTGTTTGTTATGGCCGGTTCAGTCAGTTGAATTCTTGTGTCTGAAACATTTCTAGCGGTCACCTCGGTCAGGCTCCCTCTCCCCTCCGGGGAGAGGGCGGGGGGTGAGGGGCTGGTTCTCAAGTACTCCAGATTCTTGGCGGCTGAGCCTCACGACCAAGCAGCACAGGTCTGAGCAATCGCCAGAGCTCGATCAGCCACGCCCGCGCCAGCAACGCTTCGCTGGCCAGGCAACGAGCGACCAAAAGACCGGGCAACTGCGTCAGATCCCCGCGCACTTCATGCCCCAGCGAGCGGCAGCGCTCCAGCAGTTCGGCGTCGATTTCGCCGGTTACCAACAACGTCGCAAACACCGGATTGCCGTCCAGTCCGATCGGCGAATCAAGCAAACCGTCATCGCCGACGATGCGCTGGCGCTCATGCCAGAGCAACCGCCCATCGCGGCGAATATCCAGATGCGCCTGGAAATGCCCGAGGTCGAAGCGTTCGCCACTGGCCGGGCGCCCGAGGGCCACCACGTCCCAGTAGAACAGTCGCGCATCGCCTTCAAGGTCGATCGAAGTCGTGAGTTCAGCCTGGGCGGCGCTGTAGACGATGGTTTCCTGGGGCAGCCATTCCAGTGTCGCGCCATTGGCGACGTGCAGCTTGAGCGACTGGTAAGCGGGACCCGCCGCGCGATACCACTTGGCCGCGCCGGGGCTGGTGATCTGTGCCCAGGCGTTTTGTTCGACGCGGGCGCTGATGTTCAACCGGTCACCGCCGGCAATGCCGCCCGGCGGGTGGACGATGATGTGCTGGCAGACCTCGGGCCCTTCGGCATACAGATGCTTTTGCACCCGCAACGGGCCGAGGTGCCGGCGTCGGGTCGGCCGCGTGCAATCGCCGAAGCGGGCGTAGGCCAGCTCCAGCTCGGCATGCCAGCTCGGGGTAAACAGGGCAGTCGCTAAAGGTAAGTTCATTTTTTCTGATTATCGTTAGGACGCTACAGATTAGACCGTAACCTCAAATAGTCACCAGTCCGCGCACACCTTCGGCTTCCATATTTTCGCCACGGCCCTGCTGCACGATCTCGCCCCGGGACATCACCAGGTACTGATCGGCCAGTTCGGCGGCGAAATCATAGAACTGTTCCACCAGCAGAATCGCCATGTCGCCACGGGCGGCGAGCTTCTTGATCACTGCGCCGATTTCCTTGATTACCGACGGCTGGATGCCTTCGGTGGGCTCGTCGAGGATCAGCAGTCGTGGACGGCTGGCCAGTGCGCGGCCGATGGCGAGTTGTTGCTGTTGGCCGCCGGACAAGTCACCACCGCGCCGCTGTTTCATTTGCAGCAGCACCGGGAACAGTTCGTAGATGAACGCGGGAACCTCTTTGGCTTCGCTGCCGGGGAAACGCGACAGGCCCATGAGCAGGTTCTCTTCCACGGTCAGCCGGCCGAAAATCTCCCGGCCCTGCGGTACATAGGCGATCCCGGCGTGTACCCGCTGATGCGGCTTGAACGTGGTGATCGGTTTGCCTTCCCAGTTCACCGCGCCTTCCTTGGCCGGTAGCAAGCCCATCAGGCATTTGAGCAGCGTGGTCTTGCCCACGCCGTTACGGCCGAGCAGGCAGGTGACTTCGCCGACCTTCACGTCAAAGCTCAGGCCACGCAGGATGTGGCTTCCGCCGTAGTACTGGTGCAGTTTGTCGACTTGCAGCATTTCCAGATCTCCTCAAATCCCCCTGTGGGAGCGGGCTTGCTCGCGAATGCGGTGGATCAGTCGCCATCAACTTTGAATGACACACCGC
>NZ_JBSVWF010000089.1:0-16406 GCF_054071635.1 Pseudomonas sp. SDO52101_S400
GCATTCCAATGTGGGAGCGAGCCTGCTCGCGAAGAGCCCTTAAGGCGCCACATCAAACCTGAGGCTTGACGCGATCCGCCGGCCGCCGCACACCCGCCACAATCTTGTCCACAGCCTTGGTCGCTGCGACCATGCCGAACGTCGCCGTCACCATCATCACCGCGCCGAATCCGCCAGCACAGTCCAGTTTCACGCCGTCGCCGACAAAACTCTTCTGCAGGCAAATGCTGCCGTCCGGTTTCGGATAGCGCAGTTGCTCGGTGGAGAACACACACGGAACGCTGTAGTGACGGGTCACGGTACGCGAGAAGCCGTAGTCACGGCGCAATGTAGAACGCACTTTCGAGGCCAGTGGATCGTTGAAGGTGCGGTTGAGGTCGCAGACCTGAATCAACGTCGGATCGATCTGCCCGCCAGCGCCGCCGGTGGTGATGATCTGGATCTTGCGGCGCTTGCACCAGGCAATCAGCGCCGCCTTGGCGTTGACCGCGTCGATGCAGTCGATCACGCAGTCGATGTTCGGCGTGATGTATTCGGCCATGGTGTCGCGGGTGACGAAGTCCGCCACAGCGTGCACCTTGCAGTCCGGGTTGATCCCGCGCAGACGCTCGGCCATCACCTCGACCTTGGGTTTGCCGACGGTGCTGTCCAGTGCATGCAGTTGCCGGTTGGCATTGCTGACGCAGACATCGTCGAGGTCGAACAGCGAAATCTCGCCCACCCCGCAACGGGCCATGGCTTCTGCCGCCCAGGAACCGACGCCGCCAACGCCGACAATCGCCACGTGGGCGGCGCGCAAACGCTCCATCCCCTCAACGCCATACAAACGGGCGATGCCTGCAAACCGCGGATCTTCTGTACTCATGACCATTACCCCAAAAACCGGCGCGCATTATAGGGCCGTCGGCGGCCAAGAGCATCTTTGCGCTATGAACGGTGAACCTGCCTGCTTTAATTAAAGCTGCACGTAACAAAGTTTTGCCTTACAGGCTGAAACGAAAGAACTTAAGTCGGGTTGGATTGCCCAACGTCCGGCATTTCCCTGTCTGTTGTAGGACTCGGCGAACTGCCGGTGTAGGATGCGCGCCCTCAGGCGTCAACCAGCCGACCCTTCGTTCCACAGACCTTGGAACCCGACACAGCTATGTCATCGCGTAAATTTGGACTCAACCTGGTGGTGGTTCTGGCAATCGCCGCCCTGTTCACCGGTTTCTGGGCGCTGATCAACCGCCCCGTCTCCGCGCCGAACTGGCCGGAGCAGATCTCCGGTTTTTCCTATTCACCTTTCCAGCAGGGACAGTTCCCACAAAAGGATCAGTATCCGTCCGACGATGAAATGCGCCGCGACCTGGAGATCATGAGCAAGCTGACGGACAACATCCGCATCTACTCGGTCGACGGTTCCCTGCAGGACATCCCGAAACTGGCGGAAGAATTCGGCCTGCGCGTGACCCTGGGGATCTGGATCAGCCCCGACCAGGAACGCAACGAACGGGAAATCACCCGCGCCATCGAACTGGCCAACACCTCACGCAGCGTGGTTCGCGTGGTGGTCGGTAACGAGGCGATCTTCCGCAAGGAAATCACCGCCGAACAACTGAGCGTGTTGCTCGATCGGGTACGCGCAGCGGTGAAAGTACCGGTGACCACCTCCGAGCAATGGCACGTCTGGGAAGAGCACCCGGAACTGGCCAAACACGTCGACCTGATCGCCGCGCACGTTCTGCCTTACTGGGAATTCATTCCAGTGGACAAGGCCGGGCAATTCGTTTTCGACCGCGCCCGCGACCTGAAAAAAATGTTCCCGAAAAAGCCGCTGCTGCTGTCCGAAGTGGGCTGGCCGAGCAACGGCCGCATGCGCGGTGGCGCCGACGCGTCGCCGGCGGATCAGGCGATCTACCTGCGCACACTGGTCAACAAACTCAACCGCCAGGGCTTCAACTACTTCGTGATCGAAGCGTTTGACCAGCCGTGGAAGGCCAGCGACGAAGGTTCGGTCGGCGCTTACTGGGGCGTGTTCAACGCCGCACGCCAGCAGAAATTCAACTTCGAAGGCCCGGTGGTGGCAATCCCGCAATGGCGCGTGCTGGCCATCGGCTCGGTGGTGCTGGCGCTGTTGTCGCTGACTCTGCTGATGATCGACGGCTCGGCCCTGCGTCAGCGCGGCCGTACCTTCCTGACCTTTATCGCGTTCCTGTGCGGCTCGGTGCTGGTGTGGATCGGTTACGACTACAGCCAGCAATACAGCACGTGGTTCAGCCTGACGGTGGGCTTCCTACTGGCGCTCGGTGCGCTCGGGGTGTTCATCGTATTGCTGACCGAGGCCCACGAACTGGCCGAGGCGGTGTGGATTCACAAGCGTCGGCGTGAATTCCTGCCGGTGGTCGGCGATTCGGATTACCGCCCGAAAGTCTCGATCCACGTACCTTGCTACAACGAGCCGCCGGAGATGGTCAAACAGACCCTCGACGCCCTGGCCAACCTCGACTATCCGGACTTCGAAGTCCTGATCATCGACAACAACACCAAGGACCCGGCGGTCTGGGAGCCAGTGCGCGACTACTGCGAAACCCTCGGCCCGCGCTTCAAGTTCTTCCACGTCTCGCCCCTGGCCGGTTTCAAGGGCGGCGCGCTGAACTACCTGATCCCGCACACCGCCAAGGACGCCGAAGTGATCGCGGTGATCGACTCCGACTACTGCGTGCACCCGAACTGGCTCAAGCACATGGTGCCGCACTTCGCCGACCCGAAAATTGCTGTGGTGCAGTCGCCGCAGGACTATCGCGACCAGAACGAGACCACCTTCAAGAAACTCTGCTACGCCGAATACAAAGGCTTCTTCCACATCGGCATGGTGACCCGCAACGACCGCGACGCAATCATCCAGCACGGCACCATGACCATGACCCGTCGTTCGGTTCTGGAAGAACTCGGCTGGGCCGACTGGTGCATCTGTGAAGACGCCGAGCTCGGTCTGCGGGTATTCGAGAAAGGCCTTTCGGCGGCGTATTACCACGACAGTTACGGCAAGGGTCTGATGCCGGATACCTTCATCGACTTCAAGAAGCAGCGTTTCCGCTGGGCCTACGGCGCGATCCAGATCATCAAGCGTCACACCCGCAGCCTGCTGCGCGGCAAGGACACCGAGCTGACTCGCGGCCAGCGTTACCACTTCCTCGCGGGCTGGCTGCCGTGGGTCGCGGACGGCATGAACATCTTCTTCACCGTCGGCGCGCTGTTGTGGTCGGCGGCGATGATCATCGTGCCGCAGCGGGTAGATCCGCCGCTGCTGATTTTCGCAATCCCGCCGCTGGCGCTGTTCGTGTTCAAGGTCGGCAAGATCATCTTCCTGTA
The DNA here is from genome assembly GCF_054071635.1 of Pseudomonas sp. SDO52101_S400. Classification (NCBI taxonomy): domain Bacteria; kingdom Pseudomonadati; phylum Pseudomonadota; class Gammaproteobacteria; order Pseudomonadales; family Pseudomonadaceae; genus Pseudomonas; species Pseudomonas sp. SDO52101_S400. Next base: position 3,355 of record NZ_JBSVWF010000089.1, read on the forward strand.
CCGTCGCGCCGTGGGCGTGAACCTGAAGGATGCGTTCTGCGCGGCACTGGCCGGGCTGGCGTTGTCGCACACCATCGCCAAAGCGGTGCTGTACGGCTTCTTCACCAGCAGCATTCCGTTCTTCCGCACCCCGAAAAACGCCGACAACCATGGTTTCTGGGTGGCGATTTCCGAGGCCCGGGAAGAGCTGTTCATCATGCTGCTGTTGTGGGGCGCGGCGCTGGGTATCTATCTGGTGCAGGGCATTCCGAGCAACGACATGCGCTTCTGGGTGGCCATGCTGCTGGTGCAGTCGCTGCCTTACGTGGCGGCGCTGATCATGGCGTTCCTGTCGTCGCTGCCAAAACCGGCGCCGGCGCCTGAACCGGCACCGGCCGTCTAAATCCTCTGCGATGCACTAAACGGCGGCCAATGGTCGCCGTTTTGCTTTAAGATAACCGCCATTTTGCAGGGCTTGGCGTGATACCCGGTCTGACTGACTGGACTGTATCCCTGTGGGAGCGGGCTTGCTCGCGAAGGCTTTGTAACATTCAACATCTATGTTGGCTGATGAATCGCGTTCGCGAGCAAGCCCGCTCCCACATTTAGTCCGCGCCCACATTCATGACTCCGGAGTTTTCCATGACGGCACACGCCGACCTTTCGCCGACCCTCCAACTCGCCATCGACCTTATCCGCCGTCCGTCAGTGACGCCGGTCGACGCCGATTGCCAGAAGCAGATGATGCAGCGCTTGGGCGATGCCGGTTTCACCCTGGAACCGATGCGCATCGAAGATGTGGATAACTTCTGGGCGACTCACGGTAAAGGCGACGGCCCGGTGCTGTGCTTCGCCGGCCACACTGACGTGGTGCCGACCGGTCCGGTGACTGCCTGGCAGATCGACCCGTTCAACGCGGTAATCGACGAGCACGGCATGCTCTGCGGCCGTGGCGCGGCGGACATGAAAGGCAGCCTGGCATCGATGACCGTAGCGGCCGAGCGTTTTGTCGCCGACTACCCGGATCACAAGGGCAAGGTCGCGTTCCTGATCACCAGCGACGAAGAAGGCCCGGCGCATCACGGCACCAAGGCCGTGGTCGAGCGTCTGGCCGCCCGTAACGAGCGTCTGGACTGGTGCATCGTCGGCGAGCCATCAAGCACCACGCTGGTGGGCGACGTGGTGAAGAACGGTCGTCGCGGCTCCCTCGGTGCCAAACTGACCGTACGCGGTGTGCAGGGCCACGTGGCCTATCCGCACCTGGCGAAGAACCCGATCCACCTCGCTGCCCCGGCTCTGGCCGAACTGGCTGCCGAGCATTGGGATCACGGCAACGATTTCTTCCCGCCGACCAGCTTCCAGATTTCCAACGTCAACTCCGGCACCGGCGCGACCAACGTGATTCCGGGCGATCTGGTGGCGTTGTTCAACTTCCGTTTCTCTACCGAATCGACCGTTGAAGGCCTGCAGAAACGCGTCGCCGATATCCTCGACAAGCATGGCCTGGACTGGCACATCGACTGGGCGCTGTCCGGTCTGCCGTTCCTCACCGAGCCGGGCGCGCTGCTCGACGCGGTGTCGTCGAGCATCAAGCAGATCACCGGTCGCGAGACCAAGGCATCCACCAGCGGCGGCACCTCCGACGGTCGTTTCATCGCGACCATGGGCACGCAGGTTGTTGAGCTGGGCCCGGTCAACGCGACCATCCACCAGGTCAACGAGCGCGTGCTGGCGGCCGATCTCGACGTGCTGACCGAGATCTACTACCAGACCCTGATCAAGTTGCTCGCCTGATGCTCGCGTGCCCGATCTGCAGTGAACCGCTGAACGCGGTGGACAACGGCGTGGTCTGCCCTGCCGGCCACCGCTTCGACCGCGCGCGTCAGGGTTACTTGAACCTGCTGCCAGTGCAGCACAAGAACAGCCGCGATCCTGGCGACAATCAGGCCATGGTCGAGGCTCGCCGCGACTTCCTGAACGCCGGCCACTATGCACCGGTAGCCAAGCGTCTGGCGGAGCTGGCAGCGAGTTATACGCCGTCTCGCTGGGTCGATATCGGTTGTGGCGAGGGTTACTACACCGCGCAGATCGCTGACGCCTTGCCGGATGCCGACGGTTACGCACTGGACATCTCGAAGGAAGCGGTCAAGCGCGCCTGCAAACGCAATCCTGCGTTGACGTGGTTGATCGCCAGCATGGCACGGGTGCCGCTGGCCTCCGGCAGTTGCCAGTTTCTGGCCAGTGTTTTCAGTCCCCTGGACTGGGAAGAGGCCAAGCGTCTGCTCAGCGTCGGCGGCGGCCTGATGAAAGTCGGCCCGACCAGCGGCCACCTGATGGAACTGCGCGAGCGCCTGTACGACGAAGTGCGCGAGTACACCGACGACAAGCACCTGGCCCTGGTGCCGGAAGGCATGGCGCTGGCGCACAGTGAAACCCTGGAATTCAAGCTGACGCTGGACAAGCCCGAGGATCGCGCCAACCTGTTGGCGATGACACCTCATGGCTGGCGCGCCAGTGCCGAGCGCCGTGCGGCGGTGATCGAGCAGGCCGAGCCGTTCGTGACCACCGTGTCGATGCGCTACGATTATTTCGTTCTTCAATAACTTTTGGACTCGGGCGAGTGCCCGGGGCCGGCTAAATCCGCGAATGGATTTTTCAGACCCGCAGTGAGGATATCCATGCGCCAACCGGACATCGAGATTTACCTGAAAGACGCCGACGTCGACCACAAGGCCATTTCCGCCTGGCTGGGCGCGGCCCTTGGCCCGTGCAGCGACTGGGTACAGAAAGGTCAGACCTACAAGTGCAAGGCCGGCAACATCCCGGTGACCTGGCTGCCGAAAGCCGTGGGCAAGTGGAACAGCCTGTACCTGGAAAGCGATGCGACTCCATGGGACGACGATATCGCCTGCGCCCGCGCAGCCTTTGCCGCACTGAACGTCGAAGTGCGCTGCGCGCCGGGAACGTGGATCGAGGAAGAAGGCGAGGAAACGGCGGATCGCTGGATTCGCATCAGCGTTGATGGTGAAGAAGAGATCACCTGGAAAACTGCATAACGAAGCTGTACACAGAACCTGTGGGAGCGGCGGTTCGACTTGCCCGCGAAGGCGGCGGCACATCCAAAATAGAGGTGGCTGACAAACCGCTTTCGCGGGCAAGTCGAAGCGTCGAACCGCCGCTCCCACAGTATTTTCTGGGGATCCGAAGAGTGCGGTTTACAACCCGACCACGTCTTCCGCCTGCAATCCCTTCTGCCCTTCCACCACCGCGTATTCAACCTGCTGACCCTCGGTCAGCGAACGGTGGCCTTCACCACGAATAGCGCGGTAGTGCACGAACACGTCCACCCCGTCTTCGCGCTGAATGAAGCCATAGCCCTTGGCGTCGTTGAACCACTTCACGTTGCCGGTTTCACGTGTTGCCATCTGTTCATACTCCTTTTTTATTATTGAACAGGCTTTTCGCAGGAAAGCCTTTGCGGAACGTCAGCCTGCGTCCGACGTCCATAAAAGGGCCCCGGCGACAGACCGCCGAGTATATGACAGGCGACAAAACTCTCAACAGGAGATTACTTCGCCGCTTTTTTGCCGATTTTCGATGAATACGGCAAACTGTCGACCGCCCGAGCAAACGCTCGGTTTATCAACTCACGCAGAAGCCGTATGACCCGTTCCCCGTTCCGCCGTCTTGTGTTTGGCACCTTGCGCCGACTGTTGTATCTCTGGGTTCGCTCCGAGACGATCAACCAGTCGTCGTTCACCCTCAACCTCGACCGCAGTCGTCCGGTGTTCTACGTCCTGCAAAATCCATCGCTGACTGACCTGGCAGTGGTCGACACCGAGTGCACCAAGGCCGGTTTGCCGCGCCCGGTACTGCCGGTGTCAGTCGGAAATCTGTTGGAGCCGGCGGCGTTCTTCTATCTGACGCCGGACCCGGACTGGCTCGGCCGCCAGGACAAGCGCGGCGCACCGCCGACCCTGACCCGACTGGTCAGCGCCCTCAGCCAGAATGCTGCCGAAGATGCGCAGATCATTCCGGTCAGCGTGTTCTGGGGCCAGTCGCCCGACAGCGAAAACAGCCCATGGAAATTGCTGTTCGCCGACAGCTGGGCCGTCACCGGGCGCCTGCGTCGGCTGCTGAGCATCATGATTCTGGGGCGCAAGACCCGGGTGCAATTCTCGGCACCGATCCACCTGCGCGAGCTGATCGAACACAACAAGGGCCACGAGCGCACCGTGCGCATGGCCCAGCGAATCCTGCGGGTGCACTTCCGCAACCTCAAGGCTGCGGTGATCGGCCCGGACATTTCCCACCGCCGTAACCTGGTCAAAGGCCTGCTCAACCAGCCGCTGGTCAAGCAAGCGATCCTCGACGAAGCCGAGCGCGAGAATATCTCCCCGGAAAAAGCCAAGGCCCAGGCCCTGCGCTACGGCAACGAGATCGCCTCGGACTACACCTACACAGCGATCCGTTTTCTCGAAGTGGTGCTGAGCTGGTTCTGGAACAAGATCTACGACGGGATCAAGGTCAACCACATCGAAGGCGTGCAGAAGGTCGCCCAGGGTCACGAAGTGATCTACGTGCCGTGCCACCGCAGCCACATCGACTACTTGTTGCTCTCGTACTTGCTGTTCCGCAACGGCCTGACCCCGCCGCACATCGCCGCCGGGATCAACCTCAACATGCCGGTGATCGGCAGCCTGCTGCGCCGGGGCGGTGCGTTCTTCATGCGCCGCACGTTCAAGGGCAACCCGCTGTACACCTCGGTGTTCAACGAATACCTGCACACCCTGTTCACCAAAGGTTTCCCGGTCGAGTACTTCGTCGAAGGCGGCCGCTCGCGTACCGGGCGCATGCTGCAACCGAAAACCGGAATGCTGGCGATCACGATGCGCAGCTTCCTGCGTTCGTCGCGGATGCCGATCGTCTTCGTGCCGGTGTACATCGGTTATGAGCGCGTACTCGAAGGTCGTACCTACCTCGGTGAACTGCGTGGCGCGAGCAAGAAGAAAGAGTCGATCTTCGACATCTTCAAAGTCATCGGCGCACTCAAGCAACGCTTCGGCCAAGTGGCGGTGAACTTCGGCGAGCCGATCAAACTGGCGGAATTCCTCGACAGCGAACAACCTGGCTGGCGCCAGCAGGAACTGGGCCCGCAGTTCAAACCGGCGTGGCTCAACGAAACCACCAACCGCCTCGGCGAGAAAGTCGCGCAGCATCTGAACGAAGCGGCAGCGATCAACCCGGTCAACCTGGTAGCGCTGGCGCTGCTGTCGACCACCCGCCTGGCGCTGGACGATCGGGCCATGGCCCGGGTGCTGGATCTGTATCTGGCACTGCTGCGCAAAGTCCCGTACTCGCCACACACCACCTTGCCGGAAGGCGATGGCCGCGCGCTGATCGAACATGTGAAGGACATGGATCTGCTGTCCGAGCAGAACGATGCACTGGGCAAGATTCTGTATCTGGACGAGCAGAATGCCGTCCTGATGACCTACTACCGCAACAACGTGCTGCACATCTTCGCCCTGCCGGCGTTGCTGGCAAGTTTCTTCCAGAGCACTTCGCGCATGAGCCGCGAACAGATCCTGCGCTACACCCGTGCGCTGTATCCGTACCTGCAGGCAGAGCTGTTCATCCGCTGGAGCCTGGACGAACTGGATGCGGTTATCGACCAGTGGCTGGAGGCCTTCGTCGAACAAGGCCTGCTGCGTTTCGAGAAAGACGTGTACCTGCGCCCGGCGCCGAGTTCGCGGCATTTCGTGCTGCTGACCCTGCTGTCGAAGAGCATCGCCCAGACCCTGCAACGCTTCTACATGACCGTGTCGTTGTTGCTCAACGCCGGCCAGAACACCATCAGCGCCGAAGAACTGGAAGACCTGTGCACGGTCATGGCCCAGCGCCTGTCGATCCTGCATGGCCTGAACGCGCCGGAATTCTTCGACAAAAGTCTGTTCCGCCACTTCATCCAGACGATGCTCGACCTCGACGTACTGCGTCGTGACGAAGCGGGCAAATTGAGCTATCACGAACTGCTAGGCGAACTGGCCGAAGGCGCAGCCAAACGGGTGCTGCCGGCGGAGATTCGCTTGTCGATCCGTCAGGTGGCCTTGCATCGCAGTGAAGATGCGGCCGACCAGATCAGCAAACAGCCCGAGGCCTGATGAAAACCTGTGGGAGCGGGCTTGCTCGCGAAAGCGCTTGAACATTCAACATCGCTGTTGAGTGAGACACCGCATTCACGAGCAAGCCCGTTCCCATATTGAAAGGAGATCCACCATGAAAAAACTGACCGTTCTCGCAGCCGCAGCCCTGCTCAGCGCCTGCCAATCGACCAATCCCGCCGGCAAGGTCAGTCTCGACGGCGAAGTGTTCTACCTGCAACGCATCGCCCTGCCGCCAAGCGCGACCTTGAGTGTGAGCCTGCAGGACGTTTCGCTGGCCGATGCCCCGGCCGTGGTGCTCGACGAACAGAAAGGCCCGGTCAAAGGCCAGGTGCCGCTGCCGTTTCATTTGAGCTACGATCCGGCCCAGGTCAAACCCGGCCACCGCTACTCCGTCAGCGCACGCATTGAAGTCAACGGCGAGCTGATGTTCATCACCACCGAAAACCATACCGTGCAGCTCGATGGCAAGGATCCGCAGCCACTGAAGATCCGCGTCGACGCCGCCCGCTAACTCTCTCCGAACAAGGAAGCCGCCATGCTCCGCCCTACCCTTCGCTTCGCCGGCCTGTGCGCGGGCCTGATGATCTCCGCCAACGCGCTGGCCCTGTCCCTCAGCGACTTGTCGCAAGGCGACGCCACCGGCGGCCTCAAGGATGCCCTGACCCAGGGCGCGCAACTGGCCGTCAAACAACTCGGCACCCCGGGCGGCTTCAGCAACAACCCGGACGTGAAAATCGAACTGCCGGGCAAACTCGGCAAAGTCGCCGGCAAGATGAAAGCGTTCGGCATGGGCGCCCAGGTCGACGAACTGGAAACCGCCATGAACAAGGCTGCGGAAACCGCTGTGACCCAGGCCCAGCCAATCCTGGTCGACGCCGTGAAGAAAATGAGCGTGGCCGACGCCAAAGGCATCCTCAGCGGCGGCAACGACTCCGCCACCCAATACCTCGACAAATCCAGCCGCGAACAGATCCGCGCCAAGTTCCTGCCTATCGTCAAACAGGCGACCGACAAGGTAGGCGTAGCACAGAAGTACAACTCGTTCGCCGGCCAGGCTGCAACGTTGGGCGTGGTCGACGCAAAGAGCGCGAACATCGAAAGCTACGTGACCGAACAAGCACTGAACGGCCTGTTCGAGATGATCGGCAAACAGGAAGAAACCATCCGCAAGAACCCCGCCGCTGCGGCGACGAGTCTGGCGAAGAAGGTGTTTGGTACGCTTTAACTTTCTCATGTAATGAAAAGCCCGCTGACCTTTACAGGTTCAGCGGGCTTTTTCATGGGGTCAGATTTGGGGAGTGGCCTGATCCATGGCTTAACTTGAGATCGCGTTCAAGACGCTAATCTGAAAGGTTGAGAGCATGCTGGTGCTCCGAAGCATTTTTGAACAATTCAAGAACCAACCCTCACCCTAGCCCTCTCCCGGGGGGAGAGGGGACTGACCGAGACGTTTGGGAGAGCTACGCCGACGTGAAATACCGAGGTGAACTCGGGTTTTAAAACACATACAGCTCTACTCCCACTCCACTCCCGCTTTGGCTTTGGCTTTCCACCACTCAACACAATGAGCGTTAGCTCGAGTACCGCTTTTGACGTGCCGGCCCCATCGGAAGGCTGAGTGGAGGGATTTATCCGGGGGTGGGCGCGTAGCGCCGTTTGGCGAAGCCAAACACATCGAGAGGAGGTGCAGCGAAGCAAACCGGAGGCGATGCCCCCGGATGAATCCCGGAACGAAGGAACGCCGAGCCTCAGCGAGGTGCCGAACGCCGGGGCCAAGCCTTTTGCTTACTTTTCGCTGGGCCGGCATTCCGGCGTTTGAAAAAGTGAGCCGCCGTAAGGGCGGAACCGCCAGCGGCAGCACCCAAAGAAACGGATATACACCCAAAACCCCAAGAGCCTGGTCGGCCCGAAGGCCGCCAAGCTCAAACAGCCTCAAGCCTCCTTGCGAACCCGGAACCAAGCCGCATACAACGCCGGCAAAAACAAAAGCGTCAGAGCAGTCGCCACAATCAACCCCCCCATGATCGCCACCGCCATCGGCCCGAAAAACACACTGCGAGAAAGCGGAATCATCGCCAGCACCGCCGCCAGCGCCGTCAACACAATCGGCCGGAACCGCCGCACCGTCGCCTCGATGATCGCCTGCCAGGGCTTGAGCCCCGCCGCAATATCCTGCTCGATCTGATCCACCAGAATCACCGAGTTGCGCATGATCATCCCCGACAGCGCAATGGTCCCGAGCATCGCCACAAACCCGAACGGCTGACGGAACACCAACAGAAACAGCGTCACCCCGATCAACCCCAGCGGCGCCGTCAGAAACACCATCGCCGTGCGCGAGAAGCTGCGCAATTGCACCATCAGCAACGTCAGCACCACGACAATGAACATCGGCACCCCGGCGTTCACCGACTTCTGCCCGCGCTCGGAATCCTCGACGGTACCGCCGACATCCAACAGGTAACCGTCAGGCAACTCAGCCCGAATCGGATCAAGTGTCGGCATGATCTGTTTGACCAGCGACGCCGGCTGCTCCTTGCCATAAATGTCCGCACGCACAGTCACGGTCGGCAGACGATTGCGATGCCAGATGATGCCTTCCTCGAAGCCATATTCCAGCGTGGCAATCTGCGAAAGCGCAACACTGCGACCGTTGTCGGTCGGCACCGCCAGACTCGGCAGCAACGACAGTTCGGTGCGCTCATGCACGGTGCCGCGCAGGAGAATTTCGATCAACTCGTTGTCTTCGCGATACTGGCTCACGCTGGAGCCGGTCAGCGAACTCTGGAGGAATTTCGCCAGGTTCGCGGTGCTCACGCCCAGCGCCCGGGCGCGGTCCTGATCGATGTTCAGGTACACGACCTTGCTCGGCTCTTCCCAGTCCAGATGCACATTCACTACGTGCGGATTCTCGCGGACCTTGGCCGCGACCTTGCGCGCCAGCGCCCGGACTTCTTCGATGTGCTCGCCGGTGACGCGGAACTGCACCGGATAACCAACCGGCGGGCCGTTTTCCAGCCGCGTGACCCGCGAGCGCAGGGCCGGGAATTGCTCGTTCAAGGTATCGATCAGCCACGTACGCAGCGCTTCTCGCTCCTCGATGGTTTTCGCCAACACCACGAACTGGGCGAAGCTCGCCGCCGGCAGTTGTTGATCCAGCGGCAAGTAGAAACGCGGCGATCCGGTGCCGACGTAAGCCACATAATTGTCGATGCCGGCGTGATCCTTGAGCATTGCCTCCAGTCGCTTGACCTCGGCAGTGGTGTTGGCCAGCGAAGCGCCTTCGGCCAGTTTCAGATCGACCATCAGCTCCAGCCGGTTGGAGGCCGGGAAGAACTGCTGCGGTACAAACTTGAACAGCATCACCGAGGCAACGAACAGCCCCACCGTCAGCACGATCACCGTCTTGCGCCGACGCACACACCACTCCACCAGACGTCGTACCCGCTGGTAAAACGGTGTGGCATAAGGGTCCGGTTGACCGTCGCCGGTGCCGTGTTTGGCTGCGTGAATTTTCGCCAGGTCCGGCAGGAGTTTTTCCCCGAGATACGGCACAAACATCACCGCTGCCACCCACGAAGCAAGCAACGCAATGGTGACGACCTGGAAGATCGAACGGGTGTATTCACCGGTGCCTGACTGCGCGGTGGCAATCGGCAGGAAGCCTGCGGCGGTGATCAACGTGCCGGTGAGCATCGGGAACGCGGTGCTGGTCCAGGCGTAACTGGCCGCCTTGATCCGGTCGAAGCCCTGCTCCATTTTGATCGCCATCATTTCCACGGCGATGATCGCGTCGTCCACCAGCAAGCCCAACGCCAGCACCAGCGCGCCGAGGGAAATCTTGTGCAGGCCGATACCGAGGTAATACATGCAGGCGAACGTCATCGCCAGCACCAGCGGAATGGTCAGCGCCACCACCATGCCGGTGCGCACACCCAGGGAGAAGAAGCTCACCAGCAACACGATGGCCAGCGCTTCAACCAACACCTGGACGAATTCACCGACGCCACTTTTCACCGCCGCCGGCTGATCGGATACCTTGCGCAGCTGCATCCCGGCCGGCAGGTTTTTCTGGATGCGGGCGAATTCGATTTCCAGGGCCTTGCCCAGCACCAGGATGTCGCCGCCGTCCTTCATCGCCACCGCGAGCCCGATCGCGTCTTCGCCCATGAAGCGCATGCGCGGCGCGGGCGGATCGTTGAAACCGCGCCGCACGTCGGCGACATCGGAGATGCGGAACGTACGATCACCGACCCGGATCGGGAAGTTCTTGATCTCGTCGACGGTCTGAAAATTCCCCGAAACCCGTAGCTGCAATCGCTCGCTGCCGGTTTCGAAGAACCCGGCGGTGGACACTGCGTTCTGCTCTTCCAGCGCCTGCTGAACCGCCGCCAGCGGCAGGCCGAGGGTGGCGAGTTTGACGTTGGACAGCTCGACCCAGATCTTCTCGTCCTGCAAGCCGAGCAGATCGACCTTGCCCACGTCCTTGACCCGCTGCAGCTGGATCTGGATGCGGTCGGCGTAATCCTTGAGCACGGCGTAGTCGAAACCGTCGCCGGTCAGTGCATAGATATTGCCGAAGGTGGTACCGAATTCATCGTTGAAGAATGGGCCCTGAATACCCGGCGGCAGAGTCTGGCGGATATCGCTGACCTTCTTGCGCACCTGATACCAGAGGTCCGGAATCTCCACCGAATGCATCGAGTCGCGGGCGATAAAGGTGACCTGGGATTCACCGGGGCGGGAGAACGAGACAATGCGTTCGTACTCGCCGGTTTCCATCAGTTTCTTTTCGATGCGCTCGGTGACCTGACGCGAAACTTCCTGCGCCGTGGCGCCCGGCCAGCGGGTCTGGATGACCATGGCCTTGAAGGTGAACGGCGGGTCTTCACTCTGGCCAAGCTTTGTGTAGGACAAGGCACCCACGATGGCCAGCAGAAGCATCAGGAACAGTACGATCTGGCGATTACGCAGCGCCCATTCGGAAAGGTTGAAGCGCATCGGGACTTACTCCTTGTCCGCCAGATTGACCACACGGTTGGAGTGATCCACGGGACGCACCTGCTGCCCTTCCAGAAGCACATGGACACCGGCGGCCACTACCCAGTCGCTGGCGTTCAAGCCCTCAAGCACCGGTACGGTTTTCTCACCGAACGGACCGACGCGCACGGGCGTCTTTTTCAAGGTGTTGTTGGCGCTGACGACCCAAACGTAGGTCACGCCGTTTTCGGCGGTCAGGGCCGAGAGCGGCACCGACAGCGGAATCACGTCAGCGGTCTGCACGAACACCCGGGCGCTCTGGCCAAGTTCGACAGGCACGTTGCCGGCGGTGAACGCGATACGGGCAGCGAAGGTGCGGGATTTCGGATCGGCAGCGGGCGACAGTTCACGGATCTTCCCGGCAAAGCGCTGGTTCGGGTGGGTCCAAAGCTCCACAGAGACTGGCTGGCCGACCTTGAACCGGCCGAAGCTTTGTTCCGGCAGGCTGATCAGCACTTCGCGCTCGCCGTCGGTGGCAAGGGTGAAAACGGTCTGTCCGGCAGCGACCACTTGCCCGACTTCCACCGAACGTTTGGCGACCACGCCATCCTGAGGCGCACGCAGTACGGCGTAACTGGCCTGATTGGTCGAGACGTTGAATTCGGCTTTGATCTGTTTGAGGCGTGCCTCACCGGAGCGGTAGAGGTTTTCCGCGTTGTCGTAAGCCGAGCGGCTGACCATCTGCCGTTCCATCAGGGTCTTGTAGCGGTCACGCTCGGCGCGCACCAGATTCAGATTGGCTTCTGCGGCGGTGACTTGGGCGCGAGTGGCTTCCAGTTGCAGGCGTACGTCCTGCGGGTCGAGCTCGGCCAAGGGCTGATCGGCCTTCACGCGCTGACCTTCGTCGACCAGTCGTCGGCTGACTTTGCCGCCGATGCGGAATGCCAGATCCGGCTCATACCGGGCACGCACCTCGCCCGGATAACTTTCCATCGCCTGCGCCGAAGGCTCTGGCTGAACCACCATGGCCGGTCGCACGCTGACTTGCGTCACCTCTTCCTTGCCACATGCCGACAATAAAAACGCCAGAGTGACTGGCACCGCAAAGGACAACGCATGGCGGAACATGGTGAAGGACCTTTCGCTAAGGAGGCTTGGAATAATTATACTGGTCGGTATGTTATTAATAGCAAACTCACCAGTCCAGTATTAAAAGCGAAGAATGTCGAACAATCTTTCAGCTCCAAACGGCCCTGGCCGCCCGAAGGATCCGGCCAAGCGCCAGGCGATTCTCGAAGCGGCGAAAATCCTGTTCCTGAGTCACGGCTATGCCAACACCAGCATGGATGCGGTGGCCGCTGAGGCTGGCGTGTCGAAGCTGACGGTCTATAGCCATTTCAATGACAAGGAAACGCTGTTTTCCGCCGCCGTCGTCGCCAAATGCGAAGAGCAATTGCCGCCCCTGTTCTTCGAATTGCCGGACGGTATCGCGGTGGAAAATGTGTTGCTGAACATTGCGCGCGGCTTTCACCACCTGATCAACAGCGACGAGTCGGTGAACCTGCATCGTTTGATCATGGCGCTGGGCAGTCAGGATCCGAAGCTGTCGCTGATCTTCTTCGAGGCCGGCCCTCAACGCATGGTGCAAGGCATGGAGCGATTGTTGCGGCGGATCCATGAAACCGGCGTGCTGAGCATCGACAACCCGCACAACGCCGCCGAGCACTTTTTCTGCCTGATCAAGGGTGCGGGGAATTTTCGGTTGTTGTATGGCTGCGGTGAACCGTTAACCGGCGAGGCGGCGGAAAGTCATGTGCAGGAAGTGGTCGAGTTGTTCATGCGGGCGTATCGCCCCTAGAAATTTGGAGTTTGGACTGGCCCCTTCGCGAGCAAGCCCGCTCCCACATTTGAAATGCATTCCAATGT
>NZ_JBSVWF010000090.1:0-16365 GCF_054071635.1 Pseudomonas sp. SDO52101_S400
CCTGTGGGAGCGGGCTTGCCCGCGAAGGCGTCAGTCGCTACGACGCATTTCTCAAGCCTTTACACGGAGGTCTGCGATGGCGGCAGTTCCAGATTATTCAGCACCCGATTCGCTGCCAGTTCCCCGAGCATGATCAATTGCCCGATGCCCGTCAGCGTCCTGCGCTGCGAGGCGGGCATGAGGTGAGCGAAGTCATTGGCGATGGTTCTGGCGGAAGCGAGAGTTTCGCAGAGCTCGACCAGCAGCTCTTCGTTTTTGAAGTCCGCAGTGACGGCATACATTCTGCGGGTTTTGCGCGGTGGTGGCGTGGAGCCGGGCGGGCAGAGATAGTGATCGAGGGCGCGGTCGGCGGCTTCGTGAAGCTTTCTGGATTCGAGGGATTCGTAGGGCGAGGCGGGGTCGGTTTCGGGTGGATTGGGTGTTGGTTTGATCATGGTGAAGCTCCTTTGGGGTGGAGCCGCCAAATCCAGTCGCTAAACAGGATGGGTGGCGGCTGTACGCAGGTTAGCGAACCGGTCAAAGGCACCCGGCAGACCGCAAGGGTCTCCCGCATACAGCCACCATGACGAAATTGCAGACATACAGATCCGCAACGAAGCCTGGAACGCTGGTGCACCTTTAATTCGAACCGAGTCGCTAAACCCGATCGCTGATTCGTCAGCGACCGACCCACAATAGAACCCGACCCCAAGGCGCACAAGCCGGCGGATTCTGGCGTAGCTGTAGGCAACGGCGCAAGGATTCGTAGCCTGTAAGGCGTGTCCGGAAGTGTCTTTTAAACACCAGTGTTTAAAAGGCACTTTTTGCTGGTAAATAGATACGTCCCCTTTTTCTCGTCCCTTTTTTACTGTGCCTTTTATCTGAAAAAACTCATTACCTGTCAGATCTGACAGTAGACAGGTTTCGCCCTCTGGCGCCCTATGAATCCGGCACTCTTGCTGTCATGAACTCGCGTCCCGTGAGTGTGGCGGCTGACGATTCTTTCATTGGAAGTCGGGGATTCATCATGGCGACGCGTATTTACCGAAAGCTGCCGGGCATGGAGCTGGAGTTTGTTTCAGGGAAGCTTGAAAGAGATGTGGCGCAGCGGGCCATCGTCTATGAGGTGGTGTTCAATCTGCGGCTGGATTTTCTCAACTTCATGGTCACGGCCAATCAGTACATTCCGAAATATCTGGACATCCCGATCAACGCGATCCGGCCTGAATTCAGCGGATTGGCCTATCACTACGCCTACAATTATTTCTTTGATGCAGCAGGCAAAATCCGCGATAACGCATCGTTGTTTGCCGTGTTTACGCATCCCGGTTATTACATGGATCAATGGTCGAGCGGGAGTGGCCCGGTGGAGCGTCGGTATGAAAAGCCCGCGTTCGTGGTCGTCAATAATCAGCTGCAAATGACAGCGAGACAGTACTTTCGCCTGAGTGCGGGCTCGCCCCCGATCGAGATACGTGACCTGCCGTTCCTGTCCTTCGAGTGGGCCCTGAATCTGATGGAGGGTGATGGCCGGTCCTCTGGCACTGCTCCTGAAACAAAGGTGGTGCTCATGCAGACTGACGAGGAAGTTGTCGATGTCGGTGGTAAAAGTGTGTTCAAGGGAACGCACTACCTCGATAACGCAGCGTTGTCTTTTGGTCCGATTACGCGGGCCCATGTTTTGGTTGCCGGTTGACCGGCTACCTTTCAATCCATCGCATTGCTCTGTCATTGGGGGCAGGCTTGTGCCGGGCTCGGTGCACTTGCCTCCATTCAGGTTCGTCGCCCCTCTATTTCAATCCCCCGCAAAAGTTGGAAGGCTTCTTGCAGTAGCCGCCGTGCGTCCGCTCTGGGCGTCAAAAGTTTGCTTTAAAGGAACGGGGAAAACCGGTGGATCGCTCTCAGTTAATCAACAGTGCTCGCTCGAACATTGCCGATCTCAGTCGGGGCAATCTGGGTGTGCCGCTGTTGCTGCTGGTCATGCTGGCAATGATGATGTTGCCGGTACCGCCGTTCCTGCTCGACGTGTTCTTCACCTTCAACATTGCCCTTTCCATCGTCGTGCTGCTGGTCTGCGTGTACGCGTTGCGGCCGCTCGATTTCGCGGTGTTCCCGACGATTCTGCTGGTGGCGACGTTGCTGCGACTGGCGCTGAACGTGGCGTCGACGCGGGTGGTGATGCTCCACGGTCAGGATGGCCACGCCGCTGCCGGTAAGGTGATTCAGGCCTTCGGTGAGGTGGTGATCGGCGGCAACTACGTGGTCGGTATCGTGGTCTTCGCGATTTTGATGATCATCAACTTCGTCGTAGTAACCAAAGGTGCCGGGCGGATTTCCGAGGTGAGCGCACGTTTCACCCTCGATGCGATGCCGGGCAAGCAAATGGCAATCGACGCCGACCTCAACGCCGGTCTGATTGACCAGACCCAGGCCAAGGCCCGTCGTTCCGAAGTCGCCCAAGAGGCTGAGTTTTACGGTTCGATGGACGGTGCCAGCAAGTTCGTTCGTGGTGACGCCATCGCCGGCCTGCTGATTCTGTTCATCAACCTGATCGGCGGCATGGCCGTCGGTATCTTCCAGCACAACATGAGTTTCGCTGATGCCGGCAAGGTTTATGCCTTGCTGACCATCGGTGACGGTTTAGTGGCGCAATTGCCATCACTGTTGTTATCTACAGCAGCGGCAATCATGGTGACCCGTGCTTCCGGTTCGGAAGACATGGGCAAGCAGATCAATCGCCAGATGTTCGCCTCGCCCAAAGCACTGGCGGTGGCTGCCGGCCTGATGGCGGTCATGGGCCTGGTGCCGGGCATGCCGCACTTCTCCTTCCTCAGCATGGCGGCACTGGCTGCCGGTGGTGCCTACCTGTTCTGGAAGAAGCAGAACGTCGCCAAGGTGCAGGCGCTGCAAGAGGTCAAACGTCAGCAGGAACTGCTGCCGTCGCCGGCTCGCGCCATGGAAACCAAGGAGCTGGGCTGGGACGACGTCACGCCAATCGACATGATCGGCCTGGAAGTCGGTTATCGCCTGATTCCACTGGTGGACCGCAACCAGGGCGGTCAGTTGCTGGCGCGGATCAAGGGCGTGCGCAAGAAGCTCTCGCAGGATCTGGGCTTCCTGATGCCGACCGTGCACATCCGCGACAACCTCGACCTGGCGCCGAGCGCCTATCGCCTGACCCTGATGGGCGTGATCCTGGCCGAAGCCGAGATCTACCCGGATCGTGAGCTGGCGATCAACCCGGGGCAGGTCTACGGCACGCTCAACGGGATTACCGCCAAAGATCCGGCTTTCGGCCTGGAGGCGGTGTGGATCGAAGTCAGTCAGCGCGCCCAGGCGCAATCGCTCGGTTACACCGTGGTGGACGCCAGTACCGTGGTCGCCACGCACTTGAACCAGATTCTGTACAAGCACTCCAGTGAGCTGATCGGGCACGAAGAAGTGCAGCAACTCATGCAATTGCTGGCCAAGAGCTCGCCAAAACTGGCCGAAGAGCTGGTTCCGGGTGTGGTGTCGCTGTCGCAACTGCTCAAGGTGCTGCAAGCGTTGCTGGCCGAACACGTGCCGGTGCGCGACATCCGCAGCATTGCCGAAGCCATCGCCAACAACGCCGCCAAGAGTCAAGATACCGCCGCGCTGGTGGCTGCCGTGCGCGTTGGCGTATCCCGTGCAATCGTCCAAAGCATTGTAGGGACTGAGTCCGAGCTGCCAGTTATCACTCTGGAGCCAAGGTTGGAACAAATATTGCTCAATAGTCTGCAGAAGGCAGGACAAGGCTCGGAAGAGGGCGTTCTGCTGGAACCAAGCATGGCCGAGAAGCTGCAGCGTTCGCTCATCGAAGCGGCGCAGCGTCAGGAAATGCAAGGTCAGCCGGTGATCCTGTTGGTAGCAGGCCCGGTTCGCGCGATGCTCTCGCGCTTTGGCCGCCTGGCAGTCCCTGGACTGCATGTGCTGGCCTACCAGGAAATTCCGGACAACAAGCAAGTGACCATCGTTGCGACAGTAGGGCCCAACGGCTGAGGTAGTGGTTTATGCAAGTTAAGCGTTTTTTCGCCGCCGATATGCGTCAGGCCATGAAGCTGGTTCGTGATGAGCTGGGCGCTGATGCCGCCATCATTGGCAACCGCCGCATTGCCGGCGGCGTCGAGCTGACGGCGGCGCTGGATTACAAACTCTCGGCGCTGGCGCCGCGGGTTCCGAACATGGAACTCGAAGACGAGTTGCGCAAGACCCAGTCGCGCATCGTCACCGCCCAGGCCGAACTGAGCATGCGCGGCGAAGCCGACGGCAGCACCAATCGCCAGTTGTTCTCCGGTCTGCCATTGACCGCCGGCCTGCCGCTGACGGCTGCCGAGCCTCTGACCGAGCCGACCTACGCCGCGCCGGCCCGTCCGGCACCTGCGCCTGCTCCGGTGTCCGCCGGCGTCGATCCGCGTGCGCTGGATTCGATGCGTTTCGAACTCAACAGCCTGCGCGAGCTGATGGAAGTGCAGCTCGGCACTCTGGCCTGGAATCAGCTGCAAGGCAGCCGTCCGGCCCAGGCCAATCTGTATCGTCGTCTGCAACGCATCGGCTTGTCCGGCCCGTTGTCCCGCGACCTGCTGGCGCTGACCAGCGATATCGAAGAACCTCGTCAGGCCTGGCGCATGTTGCTCGCGCACCTGGCACGGATGATCGCCACGCCGGAAGTCGAGCCGCTGGAAGAGGGCGGGATCATTGCCATGGTCGGCCCGGCCGGCATGGGCAAGACCACCACTTTGGCCAAGCTCGCGGCCCGTTACGTGCTCAAGTACGGCGCGCAGAACATTGCGCTGGTGAGCATGGACAGCTTCCGCATCGGTGCTCAGGAACAGTTGAAAACCCTGGGCCGGATCCTCAATGTGTCGGTAACCCACGTCGACCCGGGCCAGTCCCTGGTGCAGGCGCTGGATCCACTGCTGCGCAAGCGCGTGGTGCTGATCGATACCGCCGGCCTGCAGGCCAGCGATCCGGCACTGCGTATGCAGCTGGAAAGTCTGGCCAGTCGTGGCATTCGGTCAAAAAATTATCTGGTGCTCGCAACCACCAGCCAGAAACAGGTTCTAACCGCCGCTTATCACAGTTACAAGCGTTGCGGGCTCGCCGGGTGCATCCTGACTAAACTGGATGAGACGGCCAGCCTCGGCGAAGTGCTGAGCCTGGCAATCAGTCATGAACTGCCGGTCGCCTACCTGACCGACGGCCCTCGGATTCCGGATGATCTGCATCTGCCGCGCCGTCATCAGTTGGTCAGCCGCGCCGTCAGCGTGCAAATGCAGGAAGAACCCAGCGAAGAAGCCATGGCTGACATGTTCGCTGATATCTACCACAGTCCGACCAAGCAGGTTGGCTGAGGTAATGAACAGTTTTTGTACCTACATCGATGGTCTGCCATGCATTGTTCCGGTTGTGAACGCGCAGCCAGTAATGTGGCCTCCGTCTATGCAAGACAAGGTAAAGAAATAACATGGGCAGCATGCATCCCGTACAGGTGATCGCGGTGACCGGCGGCAAAGGTGGCGTCGGCAAGACTAACGTGTCAGTGAACTTGTCCCTGGCGCTGGCAGAGCTTGGCCGTCGGGTCATGCTGCTGGACGCCGACCTGGGTCTGGCGAACGTCGACGTTCTGCTGGGCCTCACTCCCAAACGCACCCTGGCCGATGTGATCGAGGGCCGCTGCGAACTGCGCGACGTGCTGTTGCAAGGTCCCGGCGGGATCCGCATCGTGCCGGCCGCTTCCGGCACCCAGAGCATGGTTCACCTGAGCCCGGCCCAGCATGCCGGTCTGATTCAGGCATTCAGCGACATCGGCGACAATCTCGATGTGCTGGTGATCGACACCGCTGCGGGTATTGGTGACTCGGTAGTCAGTTTCGTTCGCGCTGCGCAAGAAGTGTTGCTGGTGGTCTGCGACGAGCCGACCTCGATCACCGACGCCTACGCGCTGATCAAACTGCTCAACCGCGATTACGGCATGAACCGCTTCCGCGTCCTGGCCAACATGGCCCAGAGCCCGCAGGAAGGTCGCAATCTGTTCGCCAAGTTGACCAAGGTCACGGATCGCTTCCTCGACGTCGCCCTACAATACGTCGGTGCGGTGCCCTACGACGAAAGCGTGCGCAAGGCGGTGCAGAAGCAGCGTGCGGTCTATGAAGCCTTCCCGCGTTCCAAGTGCGCGCTGGCGTTCAAGGCGATCGCGCAGAAGGTCGACACCTGGCCGCTGCCCGCCAACCCGCGTGGTCACCTCGAATTTTTCGTCGAGCGCCTCGTGCAGCAAACGGCAGGACCTGTGCTATGACCGCCAGCGGTATGAATTTCTACAAGAAGTCGGCACGTGACGCGCAGTACGAGCTGATCGAGCGTTACGCGCCACTGGTCAAACGCATCGCCTATCACTTGCTGGCGCGATTGCCGGCCAGTGTGCAGGTCGAAGATCTGATTCAGGCCGGGATGATCGGCCTGTTGGAAGTCTCGACCAAATACGACGCCAGCAAAGGCGCCAGTTTCGAAACGTACGCGGGCATCCGGATCCGCGGCGCCATGCTCGATGAAGTACGCAAGGGGGACTGGGCACCGCGCTCGGTTCACCGCAACACCCGTATGGTCAGCGACGCGATTCGCTCGATTGAAGCTAAAACCGGCCGTGACGCTAAAGATCACGAGGTTGCGGCCGAACTCCAATTGAGTCTCGACGATTACTACGGGATTTTGAACGACACCCTGGGCAGCCGACTGTTCAGTTTCGACGACCTGCTGCAGGACGGCGAACACGAAGGGCTGCACGAGGATGGCGCCAGTGCTCATCTTGAGCCGTCGCGCGATCTGGAAGATGAGCGCTTCCAGGCTGCGTTGGCGGACGCGATTGCCAATTTGCCGGAGCGTGAGCGACTGGTGTTGGCGCTGTACTACGACGAAGAGCTGAACCTCAAGGAAATCGGTGAAGTCCTTGGCGTCAGTGAATCGCGGGTCAGCCAGTTACACAGCCAGTGCGCGGCCCGCTTGCGGGGGCGTTTGGGGGAGTGGCGAGCGCGCTGAAGGCAGTGTGGGGACGCTGCGAACGAGGCTGGTGCGGTGGTGAACGGCACCGGTCTTGCTCTGTTGTGCTCCAGACAGTCATCGAGTGCTACGCCGGATTGATTGAAATGGCGCGTCCAGGTGCTGGGCGCGTTTAAGACTGCTTGGAGGTCGAATTGAACAAAGACATGAAAATCCTCATCGTTGATGACTTCTCAACGATGCGGCGGATCATCAAGAACCTGTTGCGTGACCTTGGGTTCACCAACACCGTTGAAGCTGACGATGGCACCACCGCCATTCCGGTGCTCAACAGCGGCAGCATCGACTTTCTGGTGACCGACTGGAACATGCCTGGCATGACCGGTATCGACCTGCTGCGTCACGTGCGCGCCGATGAAAAACTCAAGCACTTGCCAGTGCTGATGGTGACCGCTGAAGCCAAGCGCGAGCAGATCATCGAAGCGGCCCAGGCCGGCGTTAACGGCTACGTGGTCAAACCTTTCACGGCTCAGGCGCTGAAAGAAAAAATCGAGAAGATTTTCGAACGCATCGGCTGATGACGCGCGGGGGAGCTATGGAGCATAACGAATCTTCACAGGGCGACTTCGAGTCGACTCTGAAAAAACACGCGGTCGAACTGGTCGAAAGCCTTGAAAAAGGCAGGTTCGGCGACGCTGTGCAACTGATCCATGAGCTCAATCAGACCCGTGACCGTGGCCTGTACCAGGAAGTGGGCAAGCTCACGCGCGAACTGCACAGTGCAATCGTCAACTTCCAGATCGACCCGCATATGCCGCAGGCCGAGGAAGTGTCGCAGATCACTGATGCGACCGAGCGTCTGGGCTATGTGGTCAAGCTGACTGAAGCGGCGGCCAACCGCACCATGGACCTGGTGGAAAGCGCCACGCCGGTGGTCAATGGTCTGGCTGACGAAGCCCAGGCCTTGAGTGCCGACTGGGGACGCTTCATGCGCCGTGAAGTCGGGGCTGAAGAGTTCCGCGAACTGGCGCGTCGGGTAGACGGTTTTCTGGCACGCAGCAGCGCGGACAACCGCGCGGTGTCGAGCAATCTGAACGACATTCTGCTCGCCCAGGATTACCAGGACCTCACCGGCCAGGTGATCAAGCGCGTGACCCAATTGGTCACCGAAGTCGAAAGCAACCTGCTCAAGCTCGTGCTCATGGCCAGTCAGGTTGACCGCTTTGCGGGCATCGAACATGACCGTGCAGCAATGCTCGCTGAAAAAGATCCACAAAAACATCTCTCGCAGGGTGAAGGTCCGCAGATTCATGCCGATAAACGAGAAGACGTTGTGTCCGGTCAGGACGATGTGGACGATTTGCTATCCAGCCTTGGATTTTGAGTTTTTTTGGGTTTTTAGACCTGTAGGAGCACCCCATTAATGAGCTTCGGCGCCGATGAAGAGATCCTTCAGGATTTCCTGGTTGAGGCCGGCGAGATTCTTGAGCAACTGTCCGAACAACTGGTCGAGCTGGAAAGCCGCCCGGATGACGCAGATCTGCTCAACGCAATTTTTCGCGGTTTCCACACTGTAAAAGGGGGCGCCGGCTTCCTTCAGCTCAATGAGCTGGTGGAGTGCTGTCACATCGCCGAAAACGTGTTCGACATCTTGCGCAAGGGTGAGCGTCGCGTAGATGCAGAACTGATGGACGTGGTGCTTGAAGCGCTGGACGCGGTGAACAGCATGTTCAGCGAAGTCCGCGATCGTAGCCCGATCACCGCCGCCACCCCGGAACTGCTGGCCGCCCTGGCGCGCCTGGCTGAGCCGCAATCGGCGGATGAAGCCCCGGCTTCCCCTGTTGCCGAGATGATCGAAGAACTGGTCGTCGAAGGCGATTCGGGCGATATCACCGATAACGAATTTGAACAGCTGCTGGACTCGCTGAACGCCGTCAAGGCTGAAGCCGAAGCCCCGGCGGCTGCCGCTGCGCCTGCTTCCGATGAAGCAGCCAGTGATGAAATTACCGACGCCGAGTTCGAGTCGCTGCTCGACCAGTTGCACGGCAAGGGCCAGTTCGCGGCCGACGCCGTGGCACCGGCTGCCGCGGCTCCTGCTGCTCCTGCTGCTCCTGCCGCTCCGGCGGCGGGCGACAGTTCGGACATCACCGACGACGAATTCGAAGCCTTGCTCGATCAGTTGCAC
Source organism: Pseudomonas sp. SDO52101_S400 (assembly GCF_054071635.1). Lineage (NCBI taxonomy): Bacteria > Pseudomonadati > Pseudomonadota > Gammaproteobacteria > Pseudomonadales > Pseudomonadaceae > Pseudomonas > Pseudomonas sp. SDO52101_S400. The sequence goes on from NZ_JBSVWF010000090.1 coordinate 9,179, forward strand.
GGCAAGGGCAACTTTGCCGTCGATGCGCTGGAGTCGGCGATTGCTTCCGTCCCTGCGAATGCTGCCCCGGCAGCGGCTGCGGCCGGTAGCGATTTGATCAGCGACCACGAGTTCGAATCGCTGCTTGACGATCTGCATGGCAAAGGCAAGTTCACTGACGTCGCCACCGGTGCCGTCGTGACTGCCAGCAATGCTTCTGCTGTTGCTGCGCCTGCCGCCAAGGCCCCGGCCGCTGCGGCAAAACCTGCTGCAAAAGCGCCTGAGCCTAAGGCCGAACCGGCCAAGCCAGCCGCTGCTGCACCGGCTCCGGCCCGTGCACCGGCGACGCCGCCACCGGAAAAACCGGCAAGCGAAGCCGAAACCACCGTTCGTGTGGACACCGCGCGTCTCGACGAAATCATGAACATGGTCGGCGAGCTGGTACTGGTGCGTAACCGTCTGGTGCGTCTGGGCCTGAACAGCGGCGACGAGTCGATGCAGAAGGCCGTGTCGAACCTCGACGTGGTCACCGCCGACTTGCAGACCGCCGTCATGAAGACCCGGATGCAGCCGATCAAGAAAGTCTTCGGCCGCTTCCCGCGTCTGGTTCGCGACCTGGCGCGTCAGCTCAAGAAAGAGATCAACCTGGAACTGGTGGGCGAAGAGACCGACCTCGACAAGAACCTCGTCGAGGCACTGGCCGACCCGCTGGTCCACTTGGTGCGCAACGCGGTCGACCACGGCATCGAGTCGCCGGAAGAACGCGAAGCTTCGGGCAAGGCACGTGGCGGCAAGGTGATTCTGGCTGCCGAGCAGGAAGGCGACCACATCCTGCTGTCGATCTCCGACGACGGCAAAGGCATGGACCCGAACGTCCTGCGTGCCATCGCCGTGAAACGCGGTGTGATGGACAAGGATGCCGCCGATCGCCTGAGCGATACCGAATGCTACAACCTGATTTTCGCCCCGGGTTTCTCGACCAAGACCGAGATCTCCGACGTGTCCGGCCGCGGTGTGGGCATGGACGTGGTGAAGACCAAGATTTCCCAGCTCAACGGTTCGATCAACATCTACTCGACCAAGGGCCAGGGCTCGAAGATCGTCATCAAGGTACCACTGACGCTGGCGATCATGCCGACCCTGATGGTGATGCTCGGCAACCAGGCGTTCGCGTTCCCGCTGGTGAACGTCAACGAAATCTTCCACCTCGACCTGTCGACCACCAACGTGGTGGATGGCCAGGAAGTGGTGATCGTGCGGGACAAGGCGCTGCCATTGTTCTACCTCAAGCGCTGGCTGGTCAGCTCCGCGGCTCACGAAGAGCAGCGCGAAGGCCATGTGGTGATCCTCTCGGTGGGCACCCAGCGGATCGGCTTCGTCGTCGATCAACTGGTCGGCCAGGAAGAAGTGGTCATCAAGCCATTGGGCAAAATGCTGCAGGGAACCCCGGGCATGTCCGGCGCCACCATTACCGGTGACGGCCGCATTGCGCTGATTCTCGATGTTCCAAGCATGCTCAAGCGTTACGCCGCACGGCGTATTTGAATCCGGGGCAGCGGGGCGACAACGTCCCGCTGCACCTAATGGAGTGTTTATGGCAGTCAAAGTCCTGGTGGTGGACGATTCGGGTTTTTTCCGCCGCCGCGTCTCGGAAATTCTTTCAGCGGATCCGAGCATCCAGGTTGTCGGTACGGCAACCAACGGTAAAGAGGCGATCGATCAGGCCCTGGCCCTCAAGCCGGACGTGATCACCATGGACTACGAGATGCCGATGATGGATGGCATCACGGCAGTGCGGCACATCATGCAGCGCTGCCCGACCCCGGTGTTGATGTTCTCCTCGCTGACCCATGAAGGCGCCCGGGTAACCCTGGATGCGCTGGATGCCGGCGCGGTGGATTTCCTGCCGAAGAATTTCGAAGACATCTCCCGCAATCCGGAGAAGGTCAAGCAACTGCTGTGCGAGAAGGTTCACAGTATCTCGCGCAGTAACCGTCGTTTCAGTGCCTACAGTGCGCCGGCGCCTGCCGCTGCGCCTGCGCCGACTCCGACTCCGGCACCGGCGCCGTCGAGCTTTGGCAGCCACAGTGCTCCGGCTCGTCCGGCACCCGCGCCTGCACCGGCTCGCGCTCCGGCTGCCAGTGCTTCGTCGGCAGCGCCGAAACGCAAAGCCTACAAGCTGGTGGCTATCGGCACGTCGACCGGCGGCCCGGTTGCCCTGCAACGGGTTCTGACCCAGTTGCCGGCCAACTTCCCGGCGCCGATCGTGCTGATCCAGCACATGCCGGCAGCCTTCACCAAGGCGTTCGCCGAGCGTCTGGACAAGCTGTGCCGTATCAGCGTCAAGGAAGCCGAGGATGGCGACATCCTGCGTCCGGGCCTGGCCCTGCTGGCACCGGGTGGCAAGCAGATGATGATCGACGGCCGTGGCGCGGTGAAAATCCTGCCGGGCGACGAGCGTCTGAACTACAAGCCTTGCGTGGATATCACCTTTGGTTCCGCGGCGAAATCCTACAGTGACAAAGTTCTGGCGGTTGTACTGACCGGCATGGGCGCCGACGGCCGCGAAGGCGCACGCCTGCTCAAGCAGGGCGGCAGCACGGTCTGGGCTCAGGATGAAGCCAGCTGCGTGATCTACGGCATGCCGATGGCGATCGTCAAAGCCGACCTCGCAGATGCGGTGTACGGCCTGGACGATATCGGCAAGCACATCGTCGAGGCGTGTATCTGATGGATGTTCTAAGCCTTATCGGGATCATCATGGCGTTTGTCGCCATCATCGGCGGCAACTACCTTGAAGGCGGCCACCTCGGCGCGCTGGCCAATGGTCCGGCGGCGCTGATCGTGCTGGGTGGCACCATCGGTGCCGCGCTGCTGCAATCACCGATGAGCGCGTTCAAGCGCGCCATGCAGATTCTGGCCTGGATTTTCTTCCCGCCGCGTGTGGATCTGGCCGGCGGCATCGACCGCGTGGTCAACTGGAGCCTCACCGCACGCAAGGAAGGCCTGCTGGGTCTGGAAGGCGTTGCGGATGCCGAGCCTGATGCCTACTCGCGCAAAGGCTTGCAACTGCTGGTCGACGGCGCCGAGCCGGAAGCGATTCGCAGCATCCTCGAAGTGGATTTCTACACCCAGGAAGCCCGCGACATCGAGGCCGCCAAGGTCTTTGAAAGCATGGGCGGCTACGCGCCGACCATCGGTATCATCGGTGCGGTGATGGGCCTTATCCACGTGATGGGCAACCTGGCCGATCCGACGCAACTGGGCAGCGGCATCGCCGTGGCGTTTGTCGCCACCATCTACGGTGTGGCCAGTGCCAACCTGATCCTGCTGCCGGTGGCAGCCAAATTGAAGTCAATCGCGTTGCGGCAGTCGCGTTATCGCGAAATGTTGTTGGAAGGCATTTTGTCGATCGCCGAAGGTGAAAACCCACGCTCCATCGAGTTGAAGCTTCAGGGCTTCATGGATTAAGGGACTAACCTCATGGCACGTCGTCGCCAACATGAAGAGCATGTAAACCATGAACGCTGGCTGGTTTCCTATGCCGACTTCATCACCTTGCTGTTCGCTTTTTTCGTGGTGATGTACTCCATCTCGTCGATCAACGAAGGCAAGTACAAGGTCATCTCCGAAGCGCTGATCGGAGTCTTCACCGACTCCGACCGCTCGCTCAAGCCGATCCCGATCGGCGAAGAACGGCCGAAGACCGTGACTCCGGCCAAGCCGCTGGTCAAGGACGCCGAACAGGTCGATGCCGGCATCGCCGGGGCCAGCGATCCGCTGAAAAGCATCGCCGACGATATCAGCGCCGCGTTCGGCGACCTGATCGCTTCGAACCAGATGACCGTGCGCGGCAACGAACTGTGGGTCGAGATCGAACTCAACTCCAGCCTGTTGTTCGGCAGCGGTGATGCGATGCCGAGCGACATCGCGTTCAACATCATCGACAAGGTTGCAGCGATCCTCAAACCGTTCGACAACCCGATCCACGTCGAAGGCTTCACTGACGATCAACCGATCCGTACGGCGCAGTATCCGACCAACTGGGAACTGTCCTCGGCGCGTTCGGCGAGCATCGTGCGCATGCTGGCGATGCAGGGCGTCAACCCTGGCCGTCTGGCCTCGGTGGGCTACGGCGAATTCCAGCCGGTGGCCAACAACGCCACCGCTGAAGGCCGGGCGAAGAACCGTCGTGTGGTGCTGGTGGTGTCGCGCAATCTCGATGTACGTCGCAGCCTCACCGGCACCGGAACCGCCCATGCGCAACCGGATGCCGCATTGAAGCGTGCTGGCACACAAACTGCACCGACCCCGGTCAAGACGCCGGGACGCGAGAGTGCCGTCAATTCTCCGTCGCCCGCATTAATACGCTGAGCCATGTCTCGGCCGAGCATCTCGGCCGGGAGGAACGATCCGAATGAGAGTCTGGGCAGTCGCCAATCAAAAGGGTGGTGTTGGTAAAACCACTTCTTCCATCGCTTTAGCCGGTTTGCTGGCAGAGGCGGGCAAACGCGTGGTCGTGGTCGATCTCGACCCGCACGGCTCGATGACCAGCTATTTCGGCTATGACCCCGACAGCCTGGAGCACAGCAACTACGACCTGTTCCTGCACAAGGGCGGTGTGCCGCAAGGCCTGCCGGGCCAGTTGTTGCTGTCGACCAGTGATGAACGCATTTCCCTTCTGCCGTCCAGCACCGCGCTGGCCACCCTCGAGCGTCAGTCGCCGGGGCAGAGTGGCCTGGGCCTGGTGATCGCCAAGAGTCTGGCGCAACTGTGGCAGGACTTCGATTACGCGATCATCGACAGCCCGCCGTTGCTCGGCGTGTTGATGGTCAACGCTTTGGCCGCAAGCCAGCAATTGGTGATCCCGGTACAGACCGAGCACCTGGCCGTCAAAGGCCTGGAGCGCATGGTCAACACCCTGGCGATGATCAACCGCTCGCGCAAACAGGCGCTGCCGTTCAGCATCGTGCCGACTCTGTTCGACCGCCGCACCCAGGCGTCGATGGGCACCTTGCGCGTGCTGCGCGACAAATTCCCCGACGAGATCTGGCAGGGTTATATCCCGGTCGATACTCGTCTGCGCGACGCCAGCCGTGCCGGTGTCACGCCTTCGCAGTTCGACGGCAAGAGCCGTGGCGTGCTGGCCTACCGCGCGTTGCTCAAGCATCTGCTGGCGCAACAACTCGTTCCGCAGGTGGCCTGAGCATGAATCGGCCGATCAAACTGACTTCGCGTCCGCAACTGGCTTTGCAGTCCTATCTGGACAGCTTGCTGGAGGATGTGACGGAAGAGATCCCGCAGGAAATCGAGGCGCCGGTCGAAGTGGTTGAAAGCGCTGCGGTACTGGATGAGTTCCAGGCTGCGGTGCTTGAAGAACAGGCCCGCGATGCACAGAAAGCAGCCCGGCCTGCTGCCCCGGTTGCAGCACCCGCCACCGTGGCGGCCAAGGCTCCGGCACCGCTGATCAAGGAGCCCGAGCCGGTGCGTGTGGTGTCGACGCTCGCGCCGCTGCTGCAGACCCAACTTCTGCATGCGCAACCCGAGCCGGCTCCGGTCGAGGTGCCAGCACCAGTTGCGGCGCCGGTCGAGCAAGTTGTCGAGCAGGCACTGGTTGCGCCGCTGGTCGAAGTGCATCTGCCACCAAGCAATACACCGCCACCGGTGGAAACCGACGGTCGTCCGGCCTGGGCGTCTGAAGCCTTCGAATGCCTGTTGTTCGATGTCGCCGGGCTGACCCTGGCGGTGCCGCTGGTGTGCCTCGGCTCGATCTATTCGCTGGCCGGCCATGAGCTGACGCCGCTGTTCGGTCAGCCGGAGTGGTTCCTCGGCATCCTGCCAAGCCAGGCCGGGAACCTGAAGGTGCTGGACACCGCGCGCTGGGTCATGCCGGATCGCTATCGCGATGACTTCCGTCAGGGCCTGCAGTACGTGATTTCGGTACAAGGTTACGAGTGGGGCCTGGCGGTGCATCAGGTCAGTCGCTCGTTGCGCCTGGATCCGAATGAAATCAAATGGAGAAGTCACCGGGGTCAGCGGCCATGGCTCGCGGGCACGGTGATTGAACACATGTGCGCCTTGCTCGATGTCTCCGCTCTGGCCGAGTTGATCGCCAGCGGTGGGGCAAAGCACATGTCCGGCAGTAAGCCGAACCACAAACCGACATAACACTTACATAACAGACAGACGCCGGCATTCAATGCCGGCACACGAGACACACACCGCCATTGCGGTATTTCGAGGGGCTAGGGTATGAACGACAAGGCGACGGCGGCAAAGGGTTCCGAAGATCCGATCCTGCAATGGGTAACCTTCAAGCTGGACAATGAAACCTACGGCATCAACGTGATGCGCGTTCAGGAAGTCCTGCGCTACACCGAAATCGCTCCGGTTCCGGGCGCGCCAAGCTACGTGCTGGGCATCATCAACCTGCGCGGCAACGTGGTGACCGTGATCGACACCCGTCAGCGCTTCGGCCTGATGAGCGGCGAGATCAGCGACAACACCCGTATCGTCATCATCGAAGCCGACAAGCAAGTTGTGGGCATCATGGTCGACAGCGTCGCTGAAGTGGTTTACCTGCGTCAGTCGGAAATCGAGACCGCACCGAACGTCGGTAACGAAGAGTCGGCCAAGTTCATCCAGGGCGTGTGCAACAAGAACAACGAGTTGCTGATCCTGGTCGAGCTGGACAAGATGATGAGCGAAGAAGAATGGTCGGAACTGGAGAATATCTGATTGATTCTCGAGGTAGCGGTCATTGTCCTGTTCCTGTTCTGGGCAGGCACGCTGGCGATGTTTCTGGCGTACATCAAGGCGCAGCGCGTGATCGCAGCGCAACAGGCCCAGGGCGATGCGCTGCGTGATCAGCGCATCAAGGACCTGGCCAAGCGTGTCGACGATTACCAGAACGGCAACGTGCGCATGGGCGAAGCCCTGCACGAACTGCGCGCGGTCGTCGGGCCGATCCCGGACAAGCTCGCCCAGCTCGAACAGCGCGACCCTTCCAGCCTGTCATTCGCTCAAGCGGCGAAACTGGTCGGAATGGGCGCGAGTGTCGATGAGCTGACTCAGTCCTGCGGGTTGACCCAGGCTGAGGCGGAGTTGATGCGCAAGCTGCACAAGAACTGATTGTTGCGTTGAGGCTAATGGCCTATTCGCGAGCAAGCCCGCTCCCACATTCGACGGCATTCCTTCAATAGGATCGC
>NZ_JBSVWF010000091.1:0-15633 GCF_054071635.1 Pseudomonas sp. SDO52101_S400
TTTGGAATGCGGTCCCCTGTGGGAGCGGGCTTGCTCGCGAAAGCGCCGGCAAAGCTGCATCAATGTTCGGATGAGGTTTTAGATGTCCCAGGCTGAGAAAATCGATATCGCCGACGCCCCGATGCGTTGGCAGGATGTGGTCGTGGTAGCCCGTCACGGCGCGCAGCTCGAGCTGTCGGCCCAGACCTGGGCGCGCATCGAAAATGCCCAAGACATCGTCCAGCGCATCGTCGCCAGTGGCGAGCGCGCCTATGGCGTCAATACCGGGCTGGGCGGTCTGTCCAACGTTTCGCTGCAGGGCGAGCAACTCAGCCAGTTGTCGCGCAACACCTTGCTCAGCCATGCCTGCGGCGTCGGCCCGGTACTGGCCGATGAGCAGACCCGCGCAATCATGTGCGCCGCGATCCGCAATTACAGCCACGGCAAATCCGGGATTCATCGCCAAGTGGTCGAAGCGCTGTTGGCGTTGCTCAATCGTGGCATCACCCCGCAAGTGCCGTCCCAGGGTTCGGTGGGTTACCTGACCCACATGGCCCACATCGGTATCGCGCTGCTCGGCGTGGGTAACGTCAGCTATCGCGGGCAGATTGTCTCTGCGCAACAGGCGCTGGCCGAAGAAGGCCTGCAACCGGTGCAACTCGGGGCGAAGGACGGTTTGTGCCTGGTCAACGGCACACCGTGCATGACTGGCCTCAGTTGCCTGGCGATTGCCGACGCTACGCGTCTGGTGCAGTGGGCTGATGTGGTCGGTGCCATGAGTTTCGAAGCCCAGCGCGGGCAGATCGCCGCGTTCGACGCCGAGATCATTGCGCTCAAGCCGCACCCGGGCATGCAACAGGTCGGCGCCAATCTGCGGGCGCTGCTCGATGGCAGCGAAGTGATCGCGCAGAGCAAAGGCATTCGCACCCAGGATGCGCTGAGCATCCGCTCGATCCCGCAGGTGCACGGCGCCGCCCGCGATCAACTGGAACACGCGATCAAACAGATCGAAACCGAACTCAACGGCTGCACCGACAACCCGCTGCTGCTGGGCACGCCAGATAACTTCCGGGTGATGTCCCAGGCCAACCCGCACGGGCAATCGGTCGCGCTGGCGGCAGACTTGCTGGCGATCGCGATGACCGAAATCGGCTCGATTGCCGAGCGTCGACTGGATCGCCTGATCAACCCCCACGTCAGCGGTCTGCCGGCGTTCCTGGTGGCCAATCCAGGAGTGAACTCCGGGATGATGATCGTGCAATACGTCGCCGCGTCGCTGTGCGCGGAAAACCGCCAACTGGCGCAACCGGCGGTGCTCGACAACTTCGTCACTTCGGGCCTGCAGGAAGACCACCTGAGCATGGGCACCAACGCCGCGCTGAAGCTGCATCGCGCACTGGAAAACTGCACGCAGATCCTCGCCATCGAGTACCTGCTGGCGGCTCAGGCGTTTGAGTTCCTCAAGGAACAGCGCTTCGGCGCCGGCACCGATGTGGCGTGGCGACTGCTGCGCGAGAAAGTCCCGGCCTACGATCAGGACCGCTGGCTGGCGCCGGATATCGCCGCTGCCGCGAGCGTGTTGAAAGACTCGAATTTGCTGCACCACGTACTGCCGAATTTGCACTGACAATACCCATGCCAGCGTGCCAAGGCGCGGCTCCCCAAAAGGTGAGAAGCGACGGACAACGGACATCTCCGGAGCGTCTGGTTAGTTAACAAGAAACTCTCAAAAGGAGCACAAGATGACTGCGCTGAACCTGATCCCCGGCCAACTGAGCCTGGCCCAACTGCGTGACGTCTACCAGAACCCGGTCAAGCTGACCCTCGACAACAGCGCCGCTGCGCAGATCGAAGCCAGCGTCGCCTGCGTCGAGCAGATCCTCGCCGAGAACCGCACCGCCTACGGCATCAACACCGGTTTTGGCCTGCTGGCTTCGACTCGCATCGCCAGCGAAGACCTGGAAAACCTCCAGCGCTCGCTGGTGCTGTCTCACGCCGCCGGCGTTGGTCAGCCGATCAGCGATGAGCTGGTGCGTTTGATCATGGTACTCAAGGTCAACAGCCTGAGCCGTGGTTTCTCCGGCATCCGTCGCGTGGTGATCGATGCGCTGATTGCTCTGATCAATGCCGAGGTTTATCCGCACATTCCGCTGAAAGGTTCGGTCGGCGCGTCCGGCGACCTCGCGCCATTGGCGCACATGTCGCTGGTGCTGCTGGGCGAGGGCAAGGCCCGCTACAAAGGCGAGTGGATGGAAGCGACCGAAGCGCTGAAAGTCGCCGGTCTGACCCCGCTGACACTGGCGGCAAAAGAAGGCTTGGCGCTGCTCAACGGCACTCAGGTTTCTACTGCATTTGCTCTGCGCGGTCTGTTCGAAGGTGAAGACCTGTTCGCCGGCGCGCTGGCGCTGGGCGGTCTTACAGTTGAAGCGGTGCTCGGTTCGCGTTCGCCGTTCGACGCACGCATCCACGCCGCCCGTGGCCAGAAAGGCCAGATCGACACCGCCGCCGCTTACCGCGATCTGCTCGGTGAGCGCAGTGAAGTGTCCGATTCGCACCAGAACTGCGAAAAAGTGCAGGACCCGTACTCGCTGCGTTGCCAGCCGCAAGTCATGGGCGCTTGCCTGACCCAGTTCCGTCAGGCCGCCGAAGTGCTGGTGATCGAAGCCAACGCCGTCTCCGATAACCCGCTGGTGTTTGCGGCTGAAGGCGATGTGATTTCCGGCGGCAACTTCCACGCCGAACCAGTCGCCATGGCCGCTGACAACATGGCTTTGGCCATCGCTGAAATCGGTTCCCTGAGCGAGCGCCGTATCTCGTTGATGATGGACAAACACATGTCGCAACTGCCGCCGTTCCTGGTGGCCAATGGCGGCGTGAACTCCGGTTTCATGATTGCCCAGGTGACCGCAGCGGCACTCGCCAGCGAGAACAAGGCGCTGGCCCATCCGCATTCGGTAGACAGCCTGCCGACTTCCGCCAACCAGGAAGACCACGTATCGATGGCCCCGGCTGCCGGCAAGCGTCTGTGGGAAATGGCCGAGAACACTCGCGGCATTCTCGCGGTGGAATGGCTGGCGGCGGTGCAGGGTCTGGACCTGCGCAACGGGCTGAAGACCTCGACCAAACTGGAAAAGGCCCGTTCGATTCTGCGTCGCGAAGTGCCGTTCTATGAGAAGGACCGCTTCTTTGCGCCGGACATCAATGCGGCGACCGAGCTGCTGGCTTCGCGGGTTCTGACTGAACTGGTTCCGGCGAGACTGCTACCGAGCCTGTAAGAGCCACCCCTCACCCCAACCCTCCCGAAACGTCGGACCGCCCCAAAGGGGAGAGGGGGAAAGGGAGCAGATTTTCATGATTTTCCAGACTTGAGTTCGGCTCGATATTTCAGGTCGATGTACCTAGCAAGAACAACCCGGTCAGTCCCCTCTCCCTCCGGGAGAGGGCTAGGGTGAGGGGGCTTTTGAAGGCTGCCCACCAAACAGAATCCAACGGAGGCTCACAGTGAAAACCCTCTGGCAACACTGCCACGTCGCAACCATGGCGCAAGGCGTCTACTCGATCATCGAGGATGCGGCCATCGTGACGTCCGGTGCACACATCGAGTGGATCGGCCCGCGCACTCAATTGCCGTCGGGCGAATACCCGGCGGTCAACGATCTGCAAGGCGCGTGGGTCACCCCCGGCCTGATCGACTGCCACACCCACACCGTGTTCGGCGGCAACCGCAGCGGTGAGTTCGAGAAACGCCTGCAAGGCGTGAGCTATGCCGAGATCGCAGCGGCCGGCGGCGGCATCGCCAGCACCGTGCGCGCCACGCGCGAGGCCTCGGAAGACGAACTGTTCGCCAGCGCCGCCAAACGCCTGAAAAGCCTGATGCGCGACGGCGTGACCACGGTCGAAATGAAATCCGGCTACGGCCTCGACCTGGCCAGCGAACGCAAGATCCTGCGGGTCATCCGTCGCCTCGCCGCCGAGCTGCCGATCAGCGTGCGCAGCACCTGCCTCGCTGCCCACGCGCTACCACCGGAATACAAGGATCGCGCTGACGATTACATCGATCACATCTGCGCCGAGATGCTCCCGGCCCTGGCCGCCGAAGGTCTGGTGGATGCGGTGGACGCGTTCTGCGAATACCTGGCGTTTTCCCCTGAGCAAGTCGAGCGTGTGTTTATCGCCTCGCAAAAACTCGGTCTGCCGGTGAAGCTGCACGCCGAGCAGTTGTCGTCGCTGCACGGCTCCAGCCTGGCCGCGCGGTATCACGCGTTGTCTGCCGATCACCTGGAGTTCATGGACGAAGCCGATGCTATCGCCATGGCCGAATCCGACACCGTCGCGGTGTTGCTGCCGGGCGCGTTCTATTTCCTGCGTGAAACCCAATTGCCGCCGATGGAAGCCCTGCGCAAACACAAGGTGAAAATCGCCATCGCCAGCGACCTCAACCCCGGCACCTCGCCGGCGCTGTCGTTGCGCCTGATGCTGAACATGGCCTGCACCTGTTTCCGTATGACCCCGGAAGAAGCGCTGGCCGGCGCCACGATTCATGCGGCACAAGCCCTGGGCATGGCCGAAACCCACGGCTCGCTGGAAGTCGGCAAGGTCGCGGATTTTGTCGCCTGGCAGATCGATCGCCCGGCGGATCTGGCCTACTGGCTGGGTGGTGAGCTGGACAAACGCGTTGTGCGTCACGGCGTTGAATCAAGTCTGTAGGAGAGCGGTTGTGGATAAGGTTCTGAACTTCAAACAAGGTCGCGTGCCGCTGCTGATCAGCATGCCCCACGCCGGTGTGCGCCTGACCCCGGCGGTCGAGGCCGGGTTGATCCCGGACGCGAAAAGCCTGCCGGACACCGACTGGCATATTCCGCAGCTCTATGATTTCGCCGCCGAACTGGGCGCCAGCACCCTGGCGGCCGAGTACTCGCGGTTCGTCATCGACCTGAACCGGCCATCCGACGACAAGCCGCTGTACGCCGGCGCCACCACCGGGCTGTACCCGGCGACACTGTTCGATGGCATCCCGTTGTTCAAGGAAGGCAAGGAACCGTCGAAAGAAGAACGCGCGACGTACCTGGAGCAGATCTGGACGCCGTACCACCGCACCTTGCAGGAAGAACTGGCGCGGCTGAAGGCCGAGTTCGGTTATGCGCTGCTGTTCGATGCGCATTCGATCCGTTCGATCATCCCTCACCTGTTCGACGGCAAGCTGCCGGACTTCAACCTCGGCACCTTCAACGGTGCCAGTTGCGATCCGCAGTTGGCCACGCAACTGGAAGCGATCTGCGCACGCCACGGCGATTACAGCCATGTGCTGAACGGTCGCTTCAAGGGCGGCCACATCACCCGTCACTACGGCAACCCGGCCGAGAACATCCACGCCGTGCAACTGGAGCTGGGCCAGTGCACCTACATGGAAGAGTTCGAGCCGTTCCGCTACCGCGCCGATCTGGCGGAGCCGACGCGAGTGGTCCTCAAGGAGCTGCTGCAAGGGCTGCTCGCCTGGGGCCAGGCAAACTATTGATTCAAGTGTTCAATGATCGCGTGAATGGGCGTGATCATTGTTCCTCTGGAAAATGAGGAATCGGACTACGTAATACACAGATGCTTGCTACCGTTTTTCGGTCTCGGAAGCGTTACCGTCTGCGCGAAATCTGTTTTTTCGGCAGATGACTTTTCGGGAGACCCGTTAAATGAAAGTAGAAGCAGCTGTAGTCCTGTCGTTAAGTCTATTAACGATGAGCGTCCAGGCACTTGAAGTAGACCATTGCCCTTTGCCTGAAAACATCAAGAACACTCGAGGTGTTTTCACGGCCAATACGGTCAGCCGCGAGGGCCAATGGGTAGGGACTGTTTCGTCGGTCCGGACGAAGGACGGTGACGGTTTTTCCGCCGAGCCGGTGAAATCGTTCAATGGGGCCATTTTCTATTCGACGAATGCAGGCGGGGTCAGTCGTGGCATCTTGAGTCGATGCATGTACTCCACCCACAAGGGAGAAAAAATGGATTTGTATTACCGCCCGGATGTTCGCCCGGAACTGGCGGTACGACTGCTGGATCTGAAAAACTGGAAACTCCAGCCGGAGTCCGGAACGGGTTTGCAAACCTACATTTGCAAGAGCAAACAGCAGGGCGGCTGTGTGTTCGCCGTTATTGACTAGTGAGGCCAGGTCTGCGATAGACGGGGAGGGGCCGACAGTCGCCACCGTGCAAATCCCGGTCGCCTCAGGTCGCTTTTCGGTCTCGTCTGCTGCGTAATGTTTCGGCCACGGTGCAAGAAGACACCGATCCGAACAATAACCCGCTGCCGCACGAGACGATTCCACATGAAAAAACTCTTCACTCGTTGTGCGTTAATCCTCACCGGCACTGCGCTGCTCAGCGCTGGCGCCATGGCTTCCGACGATGCTTCCTGCAAAGCAGTGCGCATGGGGGTGGTCAACTGGACCGACGTGATCGCCACCAGCGGCATGGCCGACGTGCTGCTCAACCGCCTCGGCTACGAAAGCAAGCAGACCAGCGCCGTGCAGCAAATCATCTTCGCCGGCATCCGCGACAAGCGTCTGGACATCTTCCTCGGCTACTGGAAACCGGCGATGGACAAGAACATCGCGCCGTTCCTTGCCGCCAATCAAGTCAAAGTGATGGACAAGCCAAGTCTGGCGGATGCCCAGGCGACGCTGGCGGTTCCGGATTACGTCGCGGCGGCAGGGCTGAAAACCTTTGGTGATATCGCGAAGTTCAAAGATCAACTCGGCGGAAAAATCTACGGTATCGAGCCCGGCAGCGGGGCCAACACCACGATCAAGACCATGATCGAAACCAACCATTTCGGTCTGAAGGATTTCAAGATCATCGAGTCCGGTGAAGCCGGCATGCTCGCCGCCGTGCAGCGGGCGGTGAACCGCAAGGAGTTCGTGGTGTTCGTCGGCTGGACTCCGCACCCGATGAACATCAACATGAAAATCACCTACCTGACCGGCAGCGAAGACGTTTACGGCCCCAACGAAGGCGCCGCCACCGTTTCCACCGTCACCGCGCCGGACTACGCCGAACGCTGCCCGAACGTCCATCGACTGCTGGAAAACCTGACCTTCACCGCCGCTCAGGAAAGCCAGTTGATGGTGCCGATCATGGAGCGCAAGGCACCCCAGGAAGTGGCGAAAAACTGGCTGCGTGAGCACCCGGAAGATTTGCAGCGCTGGCTGGCGGGTGTCAGCAGTTTCGATGGCAAGGATGGCGTGGCCACGGTTCAGGCCAGCCTGAAAAACTGATGGGCACTTATCCACTTTCTCCGGCGATGGCGACGTTTGTCGCCAAAACCGAAGGTTTCGCCAGCGACGACAGCAGCCTCGCCGGATTGCGCGAATCCTATGACGACATGTGCCGGGCATTTACCCCGCCGCGACCGGCAGGGCTTGAAATAGAGGACTTCACGCTGGGCGCGGTGCCGGTTCGCGTCTTTCGCCCATCCGGATCGTCACTGCCTTGTGTGGTGTACCTGCACGGCGGCGGCTGGGTGGTCGGCGGGCTCGATTCCCACGATTTCATCTGCTGCGAACTGGCCATGGCGCTGGGGGGTGTGGTGGTGGCGGTGGATTATCGGCTGGCGCCGGAGCATCCGTTTCCCGCCGGGTTCGACGATTGCCTGAGTGTCTGGCGTGCCCTGCGCAGTGGATCGTTCGGCTTCGACCGCGAGCGGATGCTGGTGGCCGGCGACAGCGCCGGTGGCAATCTCGCCGCCGCGTTGTGCCTGGCCTTGCGCGATGCCGGCGAGGCGCTGCCCAACGCTCAGGTGCTGATCTATCCCGGACTGGGCGGCGACGAGCATTTGCCGTCACGCAGCGAATGCGCCGATGCGCCGTTGCTTACCAGCAGCGATGTGGACTGTTACCACGCGTTGTACTTGCGTGGCACGCCACAACCGAACGCATTGGCCATGCCGTTGCTCGCCGATGACTTCAGCGGATTGCCCCCGGCCTGGATCGGCGTGGCGCAGTTCGATCCGTTGCGCGACGACGGTGTGCGCTACGCCGAACGACTGTCCGCCGCCGGGGGCGAGACCGTGCTGTATTACGGCGAGGGGCTGGTTCACGGATGTCTGCGGGCGCGGCATCAGGTCGCCGAAGTCGATCGCCTCTACGAAAACCTGCTGGGGTTCATGGCTGACAAATTGTGACAGCGCACGGGCATGCTCATTGACGTAAATCGGGTTTATGATGCCGGACGGCAGAATAATAGAAGTCCCCCCAGGGATGACCTCGACCCTTACGGAGCGCGCAATGCAGACTTTGTTTCCGCAGATCAAACCTCACGCACGGCACGATCTGGCCGTCGACGACACCCATACGCTGTACGTCGACGAAAGCGGTTCACCGGAAGGTTTGCCGGTGGTGTTCATCCACGGAGGTCCCGGCGCCGGGTGCGACGCCCAGAGCCGTCGCTACTTCGATCCGAACCTGTATCGCATTGTCACCTTCGACCAGCGCGGTTGCGGTCGCTCCACCCCGCACGCCAGCCTGGAAAACAACACCACCTGGGATCTGGTCGAAGACCTCGAGCGTATCCGCAAACACCTGGGCATCGAAAAATGGGTGCTATTCGGCGGCTCCTGGGGCTCGACCCTGGCGCTGGCTTATGCGCAGACCCACCCGGAGCGCGTCCATGGTCTGATCCTGCGCGGGATCTTTCTCTGCCGCCCGCAGGAAATCGAATGGTTCTACCAGGCCGGTGCCAGCCGTCTGTTCCCCGATTACTGGCAGGACTACATTGCGCCGATCCCGCTGGACGAGCGCGATGACCTGCTCAGTGCTTTCCACAAACGCCTGACCGGCAACGACCAGATCGCCCAGATGCATGCGGCCAAGGCCTGGTCGACCTGGGAAGGACGCACCGCGACCCTGCGGCCGAACCCGCTGGTGGTCGACCGTTTCTCCGAGCCGCAGCGCGCCTTGTCGATTGCGCGGATCGAATGCCACTACTTCACCAACAACGCTTTCCTCGAGCCGAACCAGTTGATTCGCGACATGGGCAAGATCGCCCATCTGCCGGGTGTGATCATCCACGGCCGCTACGACGTGATCTGCCCGCTCGACAATGCCTGGGAGCTGCATCAGGCCTGGCCGAACAGTGAGCTGCAGGTGATCCGCGATGCCGGTCACGCCGCGTCCGAACCGGGCATCACCGATGCGCTGGTACGTGCCGCCAGCAACATGGCCCGGCGCCTGCTCGACTTGCCGCCCGAAGAAGCATGAAGGGGCTTTTGCAGCGCGTGAAAGGCGCGCGGGTCGAAGTGGCGGGGGAGGTGGTCGGCAGCGTCGATCAGGGTTTGCTGGTGCTGGTGGCGGTTGAACCCGACGACACGCAGGCCAGCGCCGACAAACTTCTGCATAAGCTGCTTAACTATCGAGTGTTCAGTGACGCCGAGGGCAAGATGAATCTGTCCCTGGCGGATGTGGGCGGCGGGCTGCTGCTGGTCTCTCAGTTCACCCTGGCTGCCGACACCAAAAGCGGGTTGCGTCCGAGTTTCTCGACCGCTGCCCCTCCTGCGCTGGGCGAGGAATTGTTCGACTATCTATTAAGCAAAGCGAAACAGATGCATGGCACTGTGGCATCAGGTAGATTCGGCGCGGATATGCAGGTGCACCTGGTCAACGATGGCCCGGTAACCTTCCTGTTACAGACATGAAAGTGCTTGAAACAACTTTTTAAGGGCTTTTCGACTGAAAACAGGGAATTTTCGCGATAAATACTTTGTTACCCCTGATGCGTTGTCACGCGGGCTACTAGATAATCGCGCGCTACGGGGATCAGCGTTCGTTGGTCCATTTTGACTTAGGTAGAGACTTGTCCGGATCCGATTGGGGAATCATTTTGACCCAGCGGAGTCGGAACAATGCTCGCCAACTTGGCAAGGGTGCCCTGAAAGGTCGGTTTTTTTGTACCGAATCCCTCACAGGCACTTCATCTGGCCGTTGGTTTATTGATCTGTTTTCGGCGAGGGTTGCTCGTGATTGTTAGTCCCTGTAATGCAGCAAAATTGTCTGCCAAACGCTTGCGCAGCGCTCTGGTAGCGGGCTCGGCACTTCTGTGCCTGCTCAGCGCCGGCCAGCTTTGGGCATTCAATCTTGACGATGTATCGGCCAAGGCTAAAGAGCTGGCCGGGCAGAAATTCGAAGCCCCGCGCAGCAACCTGCCGAACGAATTCCGTGACATGAAGTTCGCGGACTATCAGAAGATTCGTTTCCGCACCGAAAAAGCCGAATGGGCGGGCGAGAAGACCCCGTTCAAGCTGTCCTTCTATCACCAGGGCATGCACTTCGATACGCCGGTGAAAATCAACGAAATCACCGCGAACACCGTCGAAGAGATCAAATACGATCCTAGCCGTTTCGATTTTGGCGACCTGCAGTTCGATCCAAAGGCCACCGAACAACTGGGCTACGCCGGTTTCCGTGTGCTGTACCCGATCAACAAGGCTGACAAGCAAGACGAAATCATGACCATGCTGGGCGCGAGTTACTTCCGCGTTGTCGGCAAGGGTCACACCTACGGTCTGTCGGCTCGTGGCCTGGCGATCGATACCGCTCTGCCGTCCGGCGAAGAATTCCCGCGTTTTCGCGAGTTCTGGATTCAGCAGCCGAAGCCGGGCGACAAGCACCTGGTGATCTTCGCCCTGCTCGATTCGCCGCGCGCCACTGGCGCCTACCGTCTGATCCTGCGTCCTGGCAGCGACACCATCGTCGACGTCAAAGGCCAGATGTACCTGCGTGACAAAGTTGGCAAGCTCGGCGTTGCGCCGCTGACCAGCATGTTCCTGTTCGGCGCCAACCAGCCGTCGAAAGTGCTCAACTACCGTCGTGAACTGCACGACTCCAGTGGTCTGTCGATCCATGCCGGCAACGGCGAGTGGATCTGGCGCCCTCTGAACAACCCTAAACATCTGGCTGTGAGCCAGTTCAGCGTCGAAAACCCGCGTGGTTTCGGTCTGCTGCAACGTGGCCGTGACTTCAGCCACTACGAAGACCTCGACGACCGCTACGACAAGCGCCCAAGCGCCTGGATCGAGCCGAAGGGCGACTGGGGCAAAGGCACCGTCGATCTGGTCGAGATCCCGACCGCCGACGAAACCAACGACAACATCGTTGCGTTCTGGAACCCGGAAAAACTGCCGGAGCCAGGCCAGCCGCTGGACTTCGCCTACCGCATGCACTGGACCATGGACGAAGCGGCCATTCACGCGCCGGATAGCGCCTGGGTCAAGCAGACCCTGCGTTCGACCGGTGACGTCAAGCAATCGAACCTGATCCGTCAGCCGGACGGCAGCGTTGCCTATCTGGTCGACTTCGAAGGCCCGTCGCTGGCAGCCCTGGCCCCGGATGCGGACGTTCGCAGCCAGGTCAGCGTTGGCGACAACGCCGAACTGGTCGAGAACAGCGTGCGCTACAACCCTGAAACCAAGGGCTGGCGCCTGACCCTGCGGATGAAGATCAAGGACGCGAGCAAGTCGACCGAGATGCGCGCCGCACTGGTGCAGAACATCGTCCCGGCCGATCTGGCCAAGACCTCGCTGCCGGCCTCCAACTCCTCGGTTGCCAAGGCCGACAAGGTCGCCGCCAAGCAACAAGAGAAAGCCGACAAGGAAGCCAAGGCCGCCGAAGCCAAACAGGCCGACGCCAAGCCAGCGACAGATGCCAAGGACAAGGCCAACAAAGACGCCAAGCAGCCAGCCGCTGCGGACGCGGCCCCAGCCACACCGGAATCGGCACCGACTGAAGAAGTCCTGACCGAGACCTGGAGCTATCAGTTGCCTGCCGATGAGTAACTCTCAAGTACAGCCAGAGACTCTGTCCGAGTACCTGGCGCATCTGCCGATGACCGACGAGCAGCGCGCGGAACTCGCGGGCTGCCAGTCCTTCAGCGAATTGCATGAACGCCTGTCGTCCTCGACGTTCGACGCGCCGACCGAAGCCGCCCAGGCTTCGGTGGGCAAGCGCCTGACCCTGAGCACTGCCGAAGAGCTGGAAGACGCGGAAATGCTCGGCGTGGACGCCAGTGGTCGAGTCCGTCTCAAGGCCACGCCACCGATTCGTCGGACCAAGGTCGTGCCGGAGCCGTGGCGCACCAATATCCTGGTGCGTGGCTGGCGCCGCCTGACCGGCCGGACCAATCCACCGCAACCGCCGAAAGACGCAAACGTGCTGCCTGCGGCGCGCTGGCGCACCGTCGGTTCGATCCGTCGCTACATCTTGCTGATCCTGATGCTCGGTCAGACCATCGTCGCCGGCTGGTACATGAAAGGCATCATGCCGTACCAGGGCTGGTCGTTCGTCGATCTGGAAGAAGTCCTGCATCAACCGCTGCTGCAAACCGCCACGCAAGTGCTGCCGTATGCACTGCAAACCAGCATCCTGATCATGTTCGGGATTCTGTTCTGCTGGGTATCGGCCGGTTTCTGGACCGCGCTGATGGGCTTCCTCGAATTGCTCACCGGTCACGATAAATACCGGATCTCCGGTAAAAGCGCTGGCAACGAGCCGATTCCGAAAGATGCGCGCACCGCATTGGTGATGCCGATCTGCAACGAAGATGTGCCGCGTGTATTTGCTGGTCTGCGCGCGACTTTCGAGTCGGTTGCGGCCACCGGTGACCTGGATCGCTTCGACTTCTTCGTGCTCAGTGACAGTAACGACACCGATATCTGCGTCGCCGAACAACAGGCCTGGCTGGACGTCTGCCGTGAAGCCAAGGGCTTCGGCAAGATCTTCTATCGCCGCCGTCGCCGTCGCGTCAAACGCAAGAGCGGCAACCTCGACGACTTCTGCCGTCGCTGGGGTGGTGACTACAAGTATATGGTCGTGCTCGACGCCGACTCGGTGATGAGCGGTGAGTGCCTGACCAGTCTGGTGCGCCTGATGGAGGCCACGCCGGACGCCGGTATCATCCAGACCGCGCCACGTGCCTCGGGCATGGACACGCTGTATGCACGCATGCAGCAGTTCGCCACTCGCGTTTACGGCCCGCTGTTCACGGCCGGCCTGCACTTCTGGCAGCTGGGTGAATCCCACTACTGGGGTCACAACGCGATCATCCGCATGAAGCCTTTCATCGACCACTGCGCCCTGGCGCCGTTGCCGGGCAAGGGTGCGTTCTCCGGTGCGATCCTCTCTCACGACTTCGTTGAAGCTGCGCTGATGCGCCGTGCCGGCTGGGGCGTGTGGATTGCCTACGATCTGCCGGGCAGCTACGAAGAACTGCCGCCGAACCTGCTCGACGAGCTCAAGCGTGACCGTCGCTGGTGCCACGGCAACCTGATGAACTTCCGTCTGTTCCTGGTGAAGGGCATGCACCCGGTGCACCGTGCGGTGTTCCTGACCGGTGTGATGTCTTACCTGTCGGCGCCGTTGTGGTTCTTCTTCCTGGTGCTGTCCACCGCGCTGCTGGCGGTCAACACGCTGATGGAACCGCAGTATTTCATGGAGCCACGCCAGCTCTATCCGCTGTGGCCGCAATGGCATCCGGATAAAGCCGTCGCGCTGTTCTCGACGACCATCGTGCTGCTGTTCCTGCCGAAGCTGTTGAGCATCATCCTGATCTGGGCCAAGGGCGCGAAAGAGTTCGGCGGCAAGTTCAAGGTGACCCTGTCGATGCTACTGGAGATGCTGTTCTCCATGCTTTTGGCGCCGGTGCGGATGATTTTCCACACCCGTTTTGTCCTTGCCGCGTTCCTCGGCTGGGCCGCGACCTGGAACTCGCCGCAGCGTGACGACGACTCCACGCCATGGAGCGAAGCGGTCAAGCGTCACGGTCCGCAGACTCTGCTGGGCTTCTTCTGGGCGCTGCTGGTGATCTGGCTGAACCCGAGCTTCCTGTGGTGGCTGGTGCCGATCGTCGGTTCGCTGATGCTGTCGATTCCGGTGTCGGTGATTTCCAGCCGTGTGGGCCTGGGCCTCAAATCCCGTGACGAGAGCCTGTTCCTCATCCCTGAGGAATACAATCCGCCACAGGCGCTGCTGGCCACTGATCAATACACCCACGAAAATCGCTGGCACGCGCTGAACGACGGCTTTGTCCGCGCCGTGGTCGACCCGCAGCAGAACGCCCTGGCGTGCTCGCTGGCGACCTCGCGTCACGGTGAGGCCGAGCCGATCGAGTGGCTGCGTCAGGAGCGTGTGCGTCACGCGATCAAGGTCGGCCCGGCCGGGCTGAACAACCATGATCGCCTGCAACTGTTGAGCGATCCGGTGGCCCTGGCCCGTCTGCACGAGCAGGTGTGGGCCGAAGGTCACGCCGAGTGGCTGGACGCCTGGCGGGCATCGGTGAAAGCCGATCCCCATGCGCCGTTGCTGCCGCTCAAGCCTGTGAGCTTGCAGGCGCAACCGGCCTGATGAAGAAACCCCGCTAACTGGCGGGGTTTTTTTATGGCGCTGAAAAGCCCCTCACCCTAGCCCTCTCCCGGAGGGAGAGGGAACTGATTAGGGGATGCTTCAGAGATACGCCGACCTGATCTAACGGTGTTGAATCCATAATCGACTCGACATTTCAGGTCGATGTATGGCGCAAGACATCTCGGTCGGCTCCCTCTCCCTACGGGCGGTCCGACGTTTCGGGAGGGCTGGGGTGAGGGGCGGCCCTTGAATGTTAAACAAATCGTCCATTAAACCTTGTGCAAAAAATCGAGTGCGTTAGCATCCGTCCCCGAATTGGCGCACCCGGACAATCTTGTCCATTACTGTCGGTTTTCGCGCCGCAAACGCAATGGTTTTGGGGACTTTAAGATGAAGAAGTATCTGTCGATGCTGCTGGTCGGCGTCACGGCACTGGTTGCAGTCAATGCGGCGCAGGCCGGGGCAATCGATGACGCGGTCAAGCGCGGCACCTTGAAAGTCGGCATGGACCCGACCTACATGCCGTTCGAGATGACCAACAAGCGCGGCGAGATCATCGGTTTCGAAGTCGACATCCTCAAAGCCATGTCCAAGGCCATGGGCGTCAAGCTGGAACTGGTTTCGACCGGTTACGACGGCATCATCCCGGCGCTGATGACCGACAAGTTCGACATGATCGGCAGCGGCATGACCCTGACCCAGGAACGCAATCTGCGCCTGAACTTCAGCGAACCGTTCATCGTGGTCGGCCAGACCCTGCTGATCCGCAAGGAGCTGGAAGGCACCATCAAGTCCTACAAAGACCTGAACACCGCCGACTACCGCATCACCTCCAAGCTCGGCACCACCGGCGAAATGGTCGCCAAGAAGCTGATCGCCAAGGCCAAGTACCACGGCTACGACAACGAGCAGGAAGCTGTGCTCGACGTGGTCAACGGCAAGGCCGATGCCTTCATCTACGATGCGCCGTACAACGTGGTCGCGGTGAACAAGGTCGGCGCCGGCAAACTGGTGTTCCTCGACAAACCGTTCACCTACGAGCCACTGGCCTTCGGTCTGAAGAAGGGTGATTACGACAGCATCAACTTCATCAACAACTTCCTGCACCAGATCCACGAAGACGGCACCTACGATCGCATCCATGA
Source organism: Pseudomonas sp. SDO52101_S400 (assembly GCF_054071635.1). Taxonomy (NCBI): domain Bacteria; kingdom Pseudomonadati; phylum Pseudomonadota; class Gammaproteobacteria; order Pseudomonadales; family Pseudomonadaceae; genus Pseudomonas; species Pseudomonas sp. SDO52101_S400. The sequence goes on from NZ_JBSVWF010000091.1 coordinate 15,503, forward strand.
CAAGTGGTTCAAGAGCACCGAGTGGCTCAAGGACATGGAATAAGCCCGGTCAGATAGACCGAGTCGCCCCATTCGCGAGCAAGCCCGCTCCCACAGAGATTGTGTGAACACCACAAATCCACTGTGGGAGC
>NZ_JBSVWF010000092.1:0-15563 GCF_054071635.1 Pseudomonas sp. SDO52101_S400
GTGACGGTACCGAATGGCGGTGACGAATGGCAGGGTTAAGACAGTTGCTCCCACATTTGACTGCATTCCGTCAGGAGGAATGCGATCTGCTGTGGGAGCGGGCTTGCTCGCGAAGGCGGTGTTTCAGGCGAAGAAAGTCTTTGCCCGAAACATCAAGCGCCGTGGCACTTCTTGAATTTCTTGCCGTTGCCGCATGGGCAAGGGTCGTTGCGGCCGACGTCTTTCAGGGCGTTGCGCACCGGTTCCTGGTGGGCGTGGCCGCAGTTCGGGCCGTGGACATGGCCATGGTCGTGATCATGGTGGTGATGGTCATGATCGTGGTTGCAGTCAGGGCCATGGACATGAGGTTGCTGGGTCATCGGGGTCACTCCGTAATCAAATCGGCGGGGATTATCACGCCATTGCGCTCCAGGTGCACGTAGTGGGCGATGAATAAACCGGTTTCCATCTCGCCTTGCAGCCGGTAGGGAACCTGCTGGTGCGGATTTTTCAGCATTTTCACCACGTCCTTGACCTTCGGCCACAGGTTGGTGCGGATCGGCACTTTATAGAAAGCACTGCTTTTGGCCCCGACGGTGATCCAGTGCTCATGCTCGCCCTCGGCCAGCAGCATGTCAGCCAGATGCACGCGGTATTCCAGGCCGCGCACGGTCAGCTCGCTGTCATTGGGGTTGTCGATGCGAAAATGCAGGATGAATTTCTGCTCGAGCAGCTTGGCGCGCACCACTTCGACTTTCACCAGGTGCACGGCGGGGTCGAGGGTGTCGTCGGCGAACCATGAGGCACAGCCGCCGAGCCCCAGAAACAGCAGCAGCGTAAAGGCTTTGAATATGCGCCATTGACCGACCATCGCAGAACTCCCTTTTGCGCCCAGTCTAGTCGTCACTCACTCTACGCGCCGAAATACCCCGCGCAACACTTCTTGAACTTCTGCCCGCTGGCGCAAGGGCAGGCATCGTTGCGCCCGAGTTTGAGCTGTACGGTCGGGTCGATGAAGTACCAGCGACCGGCGGTCTGCACGAACGAGGAGCGCTCGCGGTGACTGTGTTCACCCTGGCTGTCGTGCCAGCGCGCCGTGAAGGTGACGAAGGCGTGTTCCGGCTGACCGCCGAAGACTTCCGAGCTTTCAACGTCCAGCCCGAGCCATGTGCTCGAAGCGCTCCAGGCGCTGATTGACTGGCGATCGAGCCCGGCTTGCTGGGCGGGCAGGGTGGTCGCCACCAGATAGTCGATCAGGCCCAGCACATAGGCGCTGTAGCGCGAGCGCATCAGGGCTTCGGCGCACGGTGCCGGATGGCCCGCATGATAATGGCCGCAGCAGGCATCCAGCAGGTTGCCGCTGCCGCAAGGGCAAATGGCTGTACTCATTGCATTACCACCAGTATTTCCCGAAGTTTTCCGGATTGGCCCAGAACCGCGAGTTGAGCCAGTCGGGGACTTGTTTGTAGTCAAGCAGATCATAGGTGAACAGGGTCAGAACCTGCTCGTCGCGGGCAAACCGCTCGCTGGCCTGCAGGGCCAGCGAATAGAAATCCGTTTCCTGCCAGCCGCTGGCCGACAGGTCCGCCAGCACTGCGATGCGACTGGCGTTGAGGTTGCGAATCCCGCCGAGCAGATTCAGGCCATCGCGCTTGGGCAAGTGCTCAAGACAATCGACCACCAGCGCCAGGTCGAAACGGCGTGCCGCCAGCTCCACCGGCAGCGCGCCGGGCGCGGCGTGGGCGACGCAAGTGTCCGGGTGCGCGTCCTTGAAAGCGGTCAGGGCCGGGAATTCACTGGCACCGATCACCAGCAGACGGGCCGGGGCGTAGCGGTCCAGCAGGGCGGCCAATGCCTGCTGCGGTGTGCGGGAAGACAGGGCGACGTTCATCGAAGATCCTCAATCAGGTCGCCAAGACTAGCCTGCCCGGGCGTCGAGGCCTAGATCTCTGTCCTGCGGGTTTGCGGCAAATGCCTTGAAGTCCTGTGAACACGCTCGCAAACAGCAGTGGCCTATTGCTGGCGGAGATTAAAACTCCGGTCTTTACTCCCTGAATCGGTTCTAAGCCGATCCCTCAGGAGAAAACTAGATGAGCATAGTTCGGACAGCATTACCCTTGGTTCTGCTAACCAGTGTGTTGACTGGTTGTGCAGGTTTGCAGAAAACCGACTGGCCGACCTGTGCGGCAGTCGGCGGTGTCGTCGGTGCGGGTCTCGGCGCGACGGAAAGCTCTGCATGGGCAGGCTATGGCGCATTACTCGTCGGCGGTACGGCAGCAGCCTATTGCTGGGTGCACGGTGATGGCGATGAAGACGGCGATGGTGTGCCGGACAGTCGCGACAAGTGCCCGCATACGCCTAAAGGCGTGCAGGTCGATGCTGACGGCTGCCCTCCACCAGCCCCTGCACCAGTGGTTGAAGAAGCTGTAGTGGTCAAGGAAGAAACCATCGTCATCCGCGATGTTCACTTCCAGTTCGACAAGGCTACCCTGACGCCTTCCGATAAACAGGTACTCGACAAGGTCGCCACGCGCCTGAAACAGGAATCGAGCACGGCGCGACTGACCGTGACCGGCCACACCGACAGCGTGGGCAGCGATGCCTACAACAAGAAACTGTCGGATCGTCGGGCGCACTCGGTGGTGGAATACCTGATCCATGATGGTGTACCACGTTCAAGCTTCGTGTCGGTGACCGGTGCCGGTGAAAGCCAGCCAGTGGCGGATAACAAAACCGCCGATGGCCGCGCGCTGAACCGTCGCACGGAAATCAAAATCGAGCGTTAACCCCCTCGCATCCGCGGCTTGTGCAGTCGCGGATGCGGGTCTTTACTCCTGTGTAACCGGTATGGGCCGGTGACACAGGAGCTTTCACAATGAGTGTTTTCTCAAGGTCCGTCTTGCCGGTGCTGCTGTTAGGCAGCCTCTTGACCGGTTGCGCTACTCACAGCGATGGCACTGCCCCCCTCAATCAACGTACCTGGCCGATCTGCAGCCTCATTGGCGGACTGGTCGGTGGCGGTCTGGGCGCGATTGAAAGCGGTGGCTGGGCCGGTGGTGGCGCAGCGCTGGGGATCCTCACCGGCGGATTGATCTGTTACGCCCAGGATGGCGATGAAGACGGCGATGGCGTGTTCGATCGTCGCGACCGTTGCCCGGACACTCCGGCCAACACCCCGGTCGACCACCGTGGCTGTCCGTTGCCGCAATACCCGGTCGCCGAGAAACCGGCCGAACCGGCCCCGCAATCCGAAGTCATCACCCTGAGCGATACGGGCAACGTGCTGTTTGATTTCGACAAGTCTGACTTGAAACCTGCGGCGAAAAGTCAGTTGGACTCGCTGATGGACAAGTTGCGCAACGCCGATGTGGTGAGCATCAAGGTCATCGGCCACACCGACGGCAAGGGGTCGGATTCGTATAACCAGGCTCTCTCGGAGCGCCGTGCGAGCAGTGTCGCAGCCTATCTGCTGAGTCAGGGGCTGGCGCCGGAAAAACTGACCAGCGAAGGACGTGGCAAGCGTGAGCCGGTGGCCGACAACGACACCGAAGAGGGGCGCGCGAAAAACCGTCGCGTCGAGCTGCATATCAATCGTTAGGATTTGTCTGTAGGCCTCAGCCTAGAGCTGTCGGGCGACGTTCATCGTCGCCCCGGCAGTCATCCGACGAGTGCCCGGAACTTTTTTATTTGCCCCTCTGGCTTATCCCGTACGGAAGCCGTTACTGTGCGCCCAAAGAATAATTCGCAACACGGGGGAGCGTATGAAGGTGTTCTGTGGGCTGGGGCGATTATTGACCCTGGTGTTCTGCTGCGTGGTACTGGCCAATCAGTTGGTGCCGTTTGTTCATCCGTTGCATCTGTTGGTCAATCTGGCCGGCGTCCTGCTGCTGGCCGTCCACATCCTTGAAGTCCTGCTGTGCAATGCCAGCCTCAAGGGGCGCCCGCACCCGTGGCGAGATCGTGGCCGCGTTCTGTTGTTCGGTGTTTTCCACTTGCAAACCATCCCGGCCCCGGCCGCTCCGGAGGCTTCCCATGCGTAAACTTTGCCTGCTCGCTGCATTCATCAGTCCTCTGGCCTGTGCCCAGGTGGTGAGTGTCGAGCCCAATTCGCTGATGCGTTTGCCCAACACTGCCAGCACCCTGCAACTGGAAAAACTGGTGGTTGCCGATTATGGCACCTTGCTGGTGCCTTCGAATGTGACCGAGTTGAGCGTCGGCGAGTTGCAGTTGGGCCGCGAAGCGCGTATCGCCATCGTGCCGGGCGAACAGGCGCTTGATCTGAAAGTCACCCGCGCTGCGTTTGCCGAAGGCAGCCGGATCACCGCTCGCGGCGCGCCGGGGACCTATGAAAAAGCGGCCCGTGCCGGACGTAACCTGAATCTGCAATTCAAGGCGCTGAATGCACCGCAGCTGATCGTCGATGCACGCGGCGGCACCGGTGCGCCGGGCTTTGTCGGGCTCGACGGCGCCAACGGTCAGGAACCGGGCTGCACCTGGGGCCAGGCCGGACACGGTTTCGATGGCAGTGACGGCAGCAATGGCCAGCCGGGCGCTCCGGGCGCGCTGGTGCGACTGGAAGTGCCTCGTGAGTTTCCGGCCGAGCTGATCAAGGTTGAAGTCGCCGGTGGTGCCGGTGGCCCGGCCGGGCCTGGCGGCAAACCGGGGGCCGGCGGCAAGTCCAAGGGTTGCCTGGTGTATCGCGCCGATGGCGGCAAGAGCGGCAAGCCTGGGGCTGACGGTCAGCCGGGACCTGCGGGGGCGGCGGGGTCTGTCACCGTACAGCGCCTGTAAGCCATCCCCTGTCTGATCGTTCCCACTGAGCGGGAACGATCAGCTTCACTTCAGAACGACGGCCGAGCTGCGGCAATCGCCACCAGCGCCAACCCGACCAGCAAGTTGATCCCCACCACCCGCCGAATCCGTCCCAGTACCGCCGCACCTGCCGGCCAGTCCTTCGCTTCAACCGCTGTGCGCAGTTCCGGCAGCATCAAGCCCTGAATCCGGATGAACAGCGCGGTCATCACGATGTACAAGCCCATCATCACCTGAACGTACTTCGGTGCAGTCTCGAAGCCGATGTGCTGCAGATGCAACATGCCCACCCCGGTCACCGGCAGCAGAATCACCGCGCCCCACACCCAGCGGAAAAAACCTTGAAACACTTCCACCCACAGGGTCAGTCGACCTGGGCCGTCCAGCGCCTTTACGGCCGCGGGGCGCAGTACCATCCAGGCGAAAAACATGCCGCCGACCCATACCAGGGCAGCGAGGACATGCAGGGGGTAAACGAGGCTAAAAGGTGTCATTGGGGTACTCCGTTCTGCGCGGGATCGATTCGCGGGGTATGATAGCCGCCGAACCGAACCACTGAAAATTTATCCAGCGTTTTTTGCGCCCGACACTCAATGATCAGCACTGAACTCAAAACCACGATCCAGGGCGCCTATTCGCGTTTTCTAGAGGCCAAGAGCCTCAAGCCGCGTTACGGCCAGCGTCTGATGATCGCTGAAATTGCCAAGGTCCTCGGGGATATCGACACCGATGACGAAGGCCGGCGCAGTGGCGACCCCGCCATTGTCGCAGTGGAAGCCGGCACCGGTACCGGCAAGACTGTGGCCTACAGTCTGGCCGCAATTCCTACGGCGAAACTGGCCGGCAAGCGCCTGGTGATCGCCACCGCGACCGTCGCCCTGCAAGAGCAGATCGTCTACAAGGACTTGCCGGATCTGATGCGCAACAGCGGGCTGAATTTCAGCTTCGCCCTGGCCAAGGGCCGTGGCCGCTACATGTGCCTGTCCAAGCTCGACATGCTGTTGCAGGAAGGCCACGCACAGACCGCCACTGCCCAGCTGTTCGAAGAGGAAGGCTTCAAGATCGAGGTCGATGAGGCCAGCCAGAAGCTGTTCACCAGCATGATCGAGAAGCTCGCCGGCAATAAATGGGACGGCGACCGCGACAGCTGGCCCAATGCGCTGGAGGACGCCGACTGGGCGCGCCTGACCACCGATCACAGCCAGTGCACCAACCGTCATTGCCCGAACTTCGGCCAGTGCGCCTTCTACAAGGCCCGCGAAGGCATGGGCAAGGTCGATGTGATCGTCACCAACCACGACATGGTGCTGGCCGACCTGGCGCTGGGCGGCGGGGCGGTACTGCCGGATCCGCGCGATACCATTTATGTGTTCGACGAAGGTCATCACCTGCCGGACAAGGCCATCGGCCACTTCGCTCACTACACGCGCCTGCGCTCCACTGCCGACTGGCTGGAAACCACGGCCAAGAACCTCACCAAACTGCTGGCCCAGCATCCGCTGCCGGGCGACCTCGGCAAGCTGATCGAGCAGGTGCCGGAACTGGCGCGGGAGATCAAGACCCAGCAGCAATTCATGTTCACCGCCTGCGAACAGATCGCGGATTTCAAGCCCGGCGAAGATGTCGAGGGCCGCGAGCGTCCGCGTCATCGCTTCGTTGGCGGGGTGATTCCCGAGCACATGCGCGAGATGGGCATCGAGCTGAAAAAAGGCTACTCCCGTCTCAATGACCTGTTCACCCGTCTGACCGATTTGCTCAAGGAAGGCATGGACGGCGAGGTCAACATCGGCATCGCCAGCAACCAGGCCGAGGAATGGTACCCACTGTTCGGCAGCCTGTTGTCCCGGGCGTCCGGCAACTGGGAGCTGTGGACCGCATTCACCGCCGAAGACCCGGAAGACAGCCCGCCGATGGCCCGCTGGCTGACGCTGGCCGAAAGTGGTTCGCTGTTCGACATCGAGGTCAACGCCAGCCCGATCCTGGCGGCCGAAACCCTGCGCCGCAGCCTGTGGAACGTGGCCTACGGCTGTCTGGTGACCTCGGCGACTCTGACCGCGCTCGGCACGTTCGACCGCTTCCGCATGCGTGCCGGCCTGCCGAAAAAAGCGGTCACCGCCGTGGTGCCGAGCCCGTTTCATCACGCCGACGCCGGTGTGTTGCGGGTGCCGGACCTGAAAGCCGACCCGCGCGATGCCGCTGCTCACACCGCCGCGATCATCCGTGAGTTGCCGGATCTGGTCGAAGGCTCACGCGGCACGCTGGTGCTGTTCTCTTCGCGCAAACAAATGCAGGACGTATTCGACGGTCTCGATCGCGACTGGCGCAAGCAAGTGTTCATTCAAGGCAACCTGTCGAAACAGGAAACCCTGAACAAGCACAAGGCGCGGGTCGATGGCGGTGATTCCAGCGTGCTGTTCGGCCTCGCCAGTTTTGCCGAAGGCGTGGACTTGCCGGGGGCCTACTGCGAACACGTGGTGATCGCCAAGATTCCGTTCTCGGTGCCGGACGATCCGGTCGAAGCCGCGCTGTCGGAGTGGATCGAAGCCCGGGGCGGCAATCCGTTCATGGAAATTTCGGTGCCCGACGCCTCGCTGAAACTGGTTCAGGCCTGCGGTCGTCTGCTGCGCACCGAAGAAGACCGCGGCACCATCACCTTGCTGGATCGGCGGCTGGTCACCCAGCGCTACGGCAAGGCGATCCTCAATGCGTTGCCTCCTTTCCGTCGTGAAATTTCCTGAGACATCGGTGGGCAGTTTTGCCCGCCGCGTTGTCTATCTCTGCGCCATCGCTTTTCCATTGGCCATTGCTGGTCGTTAGGGAGAAATCCGTTCTCATGATTCGTCGTTCGTTGCGTCTTTCGTTGCCGTCTGTTTTTGCCCTGGTTTTCGCTGCGCCTCTGCTGGCGGCACCTGCCGGGCAGCAGACCCTGTTCAACTTTGTCCGTCCCGCCGACGTGGTGAAAGTGGCGACCGAAAACGCCGACCTGCCGCAAGCCAACGCCGAGCAGACCCCCGAGGGCGAAGTGCTGCGCCGGGTGACCTTCAACCCGGTGGCGCGCCCGACCTTGCGTCTGACGCCGCAGACCGGTGCCTGGGACTGGTCGCAGTCCGGCATGATGAGCCTGCGCATTCAAAGTGCGATGAACTGGGCCGTGACCGTTTACGTACAGATCCAGAGCAACGACGGCAAGACCCTGGTCAGCCGTGTTGATCTGCCGGCCGGTCCGGCGCAGACCTTGCTCGTGCCGCTGACCGCGACCTCGCCGCTGAGCCAGGGCATGAAGGCCGGACCGCTGATGCCTATGACGATTGATGGGCAGCGCATCCTGCTGGCCAGCAGCAGCGGTGAGCTGGATCGCAGCCAGGTGGTGTCGGTCAGCTTGTCGATGGACCAGCCGAAAGCGGCGCAGAGTCTGTTGCTGGAGCGCTTTGGCGTGCAGGACGAGGGCGACGTGATCAAAGCCGTCTACGGCAATCTGGTGGATGCCTATGGTCAGTCGACCCGCAGCAAATGGCCGGAGAAAGTGGCCAATGACGAACAACTGAAATCCGCCGCGGCCAAGGAGCAGCAACAGCTGAAAACCTGGTTGGCCGAACGCGAAAAGTCGTCGCTGGACAAGTTCGGCGGCTTGAATAAAGGCCCGGCGTTCAAGGCCAGCGGCTTCTTCCGCACCGAAAAGCTCGACGGCCGCTGGTATCTGGTGACGCCGGAGGGCCATCCGTTCTATTCCCTGGGCGTGAACACCGTCAGCCCTGAGGTCAACCAGACTTACGTGGCTGGCCGCGAATACATGTTCGAATCCCTGCCAAAACCGGACGAGCCGCTGGCCAGTCACTTCGGCGAGGGGGACAACCGTGGCGGCAACGGCGCCGATCAGGGCCGTGGCTACGGCAATGGGCGCTGGTACGACTTTTATGGCGCCAACCTGCAACGCCTTTACGGCGCACCTTGTGCGACGCAGGAAAAGCCTGAGCAAGCGCCTGCCACCCCGTGCAAAGCCGCCATCGATGAGCAGAAGTGGGCCAGCCATACCCTCGACCGCCTGCAGGCGTGGGGTTTCAATACCGTCGGCAACTGGAGCGCACCGCAACTGAGCGATGCCGAGCGCGTGCCGTACACCTTGCCGCTGTCGATCGTCGGTGATTACACCAGCATCAGCACCGGCAACGACTGGTGGGGCGGTATGCCTGACCCGTTCGATCCGCGTTTCGCCATGGCCACCGAGCGTGCCGTGGCGATTGCCGCCCGCGATCACCGTGACGATCCGTGGCTGATCGGCTACTTCGCCGACAACGAACTGGCCTGGGCCGGTCCCGGTGACGATCCGAAGTCGCGTTACGCGCTGGCCTACGGCACGTTGAAAATGACCACCGACGTCCCGGCCAAGCGTGCGTTCCTCAAACAGTTGCGCGACAAGTACCGCAACCAGGCCGGGCTGTCGAAGGCCTGGGGTATCGATCTGCCAGCGTGGGAATTGATGGAAGACCCGGGTTTCGAGGCGCCGTTGCCGAATCCGGAGCACCCGGAAATCGAGGCTGACTTCAAATACTTCCAGAAGGTCTTCGCCGACACTTACTTCAAGACCATTTCCGACTCGCTGAAATGGCACGCGCCGAACCAGTTGCTGCTGGGCGGCCGGTTCGCCATCAGCACACCGGAAGCCGTGGCCTCCTGCGCGCAGTATTGCGATGTGCTGAGCTTCAACATGTACACCCTGCAACCGCAGGACGGTTATGACTTCGCCGCGCTGCGCAGCCTCGACAAACCAGTGCTGATCACCGAATTCAACTTCGGTTCGACCGATCGCGGCCCGTTCTGGGGCGGCGTAACGCCGTTGAGCAAGGAGGAAGATCGTGGCCCGGCCTACGCCAATTTCCTCAAGCAGGCGCTGAGCGAGCCGTCGATTGTCGGCGTGCACTGGTTCCAGTACCTCGATCAACCGGTGACCGGCCGCCTGCTCGATGGCGAAAACGGCCACTTCGGTCTGGTCGGTGTAACTGACTTGCCGTACCAGGGGTTTGTCGAAACCGTACGCAAGAGCAATCTGGCAACGCTCGATCAGCTCGGGAAAGAAGCCGCGAAAGCCGCTGCGGCGGCGGACAAGGCTGGTCACGAAACCGAAGGCGGGCGCAAAGGCGAGGCTGGCAAAGGTCCGGGGCAGGGCGCCGGCCATACCGGCGGCCACTCCGGCAACGGCCATTAAGGCAGGACCGCCCGGCCCGCCGCTGTTCCCAAAACCCTCAAGGGCTGGAACAATGCGGGCCACTTTGTAGAGCGTTTTCGCGGGGGAGTTGCGGGTGCAGATTCAGGGACATTACGAGCTTCAATTCGAAGCGGTGCGCGAAGCCTTCGCGGCACTGTTCGACGATCCCCAGGAACGTGGCGCCGCGTTGTGCATCCGGGTCGGCGGGGAAACCGTCCTCGACCTCTGGGCCGGTACCGCCGACAAGGACGGCAGCGAAGCCTGGCACAGCGACACCATTGCCAACCTGTTTTCCTGCACCAAGACTTTTACTGCCGTCACCGCGCTGCAACTGGTGGCCGAAGGCAAGTTGCAACTCGATGTTCCGGTCGCCCGTTACTGGCCGGAATTTGCCGCTGCCGGCAAGGAATCCGTGACCCTGCGTCAATTGCTCTGCCATCAGGCCGGTCTGCCGGCCCTGCGCGAACTGTTGGCCCCCGAAGCCCTGTATGACTGGCAAACCATGGTCGACGCCCTCGCGGCCGAAGCACCGTGGTGGACGCCGGGCACCGGTCACGGTTATGCCGCGATCACTTACGGCTGGCTGATCGGCGAGTTACTGCGACGTGCCGACGGTCGCGGGCCGGGGGAATCCATCGTGGCACGGGTCGCCAAACCGCTTGGGCTGGATTTCCATGTCGGCCTGGCCGACGAAGAGTTTCATCGCGTGGCGCATATCGCACGGGGCAAAGGCAATGTCGGCGATGCCGCCGCCCAGCGCCTGTTGCAAGTGACCATGCGTGAACCGACCGCGATGACAACCCGAGCCTTCACCAATCCGCCTTCGGTGCTCACCAGCACCAACAAGCCGGAATGGCGGCGCATGCAGCAACCGGCGGCCAACGGCCACGGCAATGCGCGCAGCCTGGCCGGGTTCTACGCTAGTCTGCTCGATGGCAGCCTGCTGGAAAGCGAAATGCTCGATGAGCTGACCCGCGAACACAGCCTCGGCGAGGACAAGACCTTGCTGACCCGCACCCGTTTCGGTCTCGGTTGCATGCTCGATCAGCCCGACGTGCCGAATGCCACCTACGGCCTCGGCCCGCGGGCGTTCGGGCATCCGGGCGCCGGCGGTTCCATCGGTTTTGCTGATCCGGAGCACGATGTTGCCTTCGGATTTGTGACAAATACCCTTGGGCCGTACGTCTTGATGGATCCGCGCGCGCAGAAGCTGGCGCGGGTACTTGCCACTTGTCTGTAAAGCATAACCAGAGGTTCCAGGGCCGGAACCTCGACCGGTTTTTCGATTCAAAGCGTCTGTTTATCCGGGCGAAAGTCCTCTGATTGTCCATTACTTAATTTTTGTGGGTTTCCAATGTCGTCCAAACAAACTCTCGCCCTGGCCCTGTGTTTCGCGATTACCGGTTGTGCACAGACTCCGAAGAATGACGCCGATGGCGGCAGCTGGTGGCCGTTCGGCTCGTCCGACAAGGTCGCGGCCAAGGAGCCGACGCCGGCACCTGCACCGTTGAAACCGGCCGCCACCGCGCCAGTCGCCAAGGCCGAGAGCAGCAGCCATTGGTACTGGCCGTTCGGTTCCGATGATTCGGCGGACAAGGCCGACGTGAAGCCCGAAGTAAAGACGCAAGCCACGCCTGCCGTTGTTGCCAAGGCTGATGCCGACACCGGCACCAAATGGTGGTGGCCGTTTGGCGGCAAGTCTCAGGACACCGCCAAAGCCGTGCCGATGCCTGACCCGAAAGTCACCCAGGCCTGGCTCGACGACTACGAGCCGCGCCTGCGTGACGCGATCAAGGGCAGCAACCTGCAATTCGAGCGCCGTGAAAACGTCCTCGTGGTGACCGCGCCGGTTGAAGGTTCGTTCAACCCGAAACGCCCTGCGATGCTGTTGCCGGTGACCCTCAGCCCGTTCACCAATATCGCCAAGATCCTTGAAGCCGACCCGAAAACCGCTGTTCTGGTACTGGGCCATAGCGACAACGCCGGTGTCGCAGCAGACAACACCAAACTCAGCCAGGAGCGTGCCCAGTCGGTCGCTGCGATCTTCCGTCTCAGCGGTTTGCAGCGTGATCGCCTGATGCTGCGCGGCATGGGCTCCGAAGCACCGCGTGCAGCCAACGACAGCGTTGAAGGCCGTGCCCTGAACCGTCGTGTCGAACTGCTGGTGACCCCGCAGAACACCATGGTTGCGCTGCTGAGCAAGTACAACATGCCGGCACCGAAGCCAGTGACCATGGTCGCTGCCCAGGACGTCAAGCCAGTTGCCAAGCCTGTGACTCCGGCACCTGCCGCGAAGAAAGCCGCTGTCCCGGCCACCAAAAAAGCACCGGCCAAGAAGGCCGCAGCCAAGGCGCCAGCGAAGAAGGCTCCTGCGAAGACTCCGGCCAAGAAAACCGCTCCAGCAAAGGCCGCCGCAACCGACAAGAAAGTCGTTGCGAGCGATGCGGCAAAACAGTGATCCGCTAACGAAAAGGAATGCGCCATGACCCAGGCTCTGGCAGATATGCGTCGTGATTACACCCGGGATGGCCTGACCGAGGCGCAAGCCCCGGCCGAGCCCTTCGCGCTGTTCCACCAGTGGTTTGCCGATGCGGTGAAAACCGAGCAGGCGCCAGTGGAGGCCAACGCCATGACCCTGGCCACGGTCGATGCGGACGGTCGTCCGCACTGCCGCATTCTGTTGCTCAAGGGCCTGGACGAGCAGGGTTTCACCTTCTTCACCAACTACGAAAGCGCCAAGGGTCAGCATCTGGCGGCGAATCCTTTCGCGGCCATGACCTTCTTCTGGCCGACCCTGGAGCGTCAGGTGCGCATCGAAGGGCGGGTGGTGAAGGTCACGCCCGAGGAGTCCAACGCGTACTATCAGGTGCGCCCACTGGGCAGCCGACTGGGCGCCTGGGCTTCACCGCAGAGCCGGGTGATCAATGGCCGGGGTGAACTGGAAGATTTGCTCAAGGCCACCGAGCAACGCTTCACCGACACCCAGCCCGACTGCCCGGAACACTGGGGCGGCTACCGCTTGCTCCCCGAGCGCATCGAGTTCTGGCAGGGCCGCGCGAGCCGTCTGCACGATCGCCTCAACTACCGTTTGCAGGGCGCCGACTGGATTCTTGAACGTCTGGCACCTTAAGCAGTCTACCGAGCGGGATAGCCTGCCGCAGCGGCCTCAAGCCACTTCGGCAGGTCCCGACGCCTGATCTTCTGTGTTCGGGCTTGCGCCAGCCGTTCGAGCATGAAGGCGCGTTTGCCTTCATCCTTGCCGGCCAGCGACAATGCCAGATCGCGGTCCATCCAGCGTTTGATCCGCACGTACAACCACCAGTGGAAGTACAAACCGGCGACGGTTGTGACGACAATGATGAAGTAATCCATGAAAATCCTTGGGGTCGGCGGCGCAAGCTCTGTATTTTGGCGCTACTGTTGGGTGAGTTCGTGGAGGCCCTGTACCGGGCCTGAATGAAACCAAATTTATCCGGGCGGCGCCGTGACAGGCGTCAAGCTGCGGAGTTTAATGAATACCTGTCCTTTGGAGTTGATCCTATGCGTAAGTCTGTTCTGCTGGTTGCTTCCTTTTCCACGATGGCGATGTTGCTTACCGGCTGCCAATCGAGCCTGACCGGTGACTCCTACTCCCGTGACGAAGCGCGTCGCGTGCAGACGATTCGCATGGGCACCATCGAATCCCTGCGTCCGGTGAAAATCGAAGGCACCAAGACCCCGATCGGCGGCGCAGCCGGTGCAGTGGTCGGCGGTGTCGGCGGCAGCGCTATCGGCGGCGGTAAAGGCAGCATCGTTGCAGCCGTTATCGGTGCCGTGGCCGGCGGCCTGATCGGTTCGGCCACCGAAGAAGGCCTGACCCGTACCCAGGGCGTTGAAATCACCGTGCGCGAAGACGACGGCAGCATGCGCGCCTACGTGCAGCAAGTGCAGGAGAACGAAGTGTTCCGCGTTGGTGAGCGCGTACGGATTTCGACTGTTGGCGGTACCAGCCGCGTTTCGCACTAAGCGGGAACGAGCGGTAAAGGAAAACCCCGATCAGGTGACTGGTCGGGGTTTTTTGTTTGTTGCCGGCTTGCAATATCAGTACTTGGCACAGGTGCCCATAAAATATTCCAGACCGTTAGGGAAGCTGATATTTAGAAGGGCTTCCAGTGCCGTTACTTGATCTTTGCTCAGTAACAATTCACCAGGCTCCAGTTCGCTCAGGGGCTTGGACTCAATGAGCTGTGCAACTTTTTCATTCATTTCGCTACCGTCGATATCCAATTCGAACTGCAGCGTGTCGTCTTGGACGTCATCTGGGTAAAAGCCGGTTATTGAAAGGAAGAGCATGGTTTGATCCTTAATTTTTAGTGGTTCTTCTATCTGGCTCTGCGGGCCCGGTTTGCTCACCCGTCAGGTGATTGAACTCCCCCAAATGTGTGGTTCCTAGTTTGTCGTATTTTTCTACAGCATTACTTTTGTAATCCCACTCATAAATCCGGCCTTTGCGGTCTACCCAACGTGCTCGCCGCTTTCCTCCACCTCGAACCGATGACTTCGACTTCACCCTGATTGCATCAGGGAATGCTGGTAGCGTCTTTGGATGACCGTAATAAGCATGGTCAGGGGGCTGGCTGAGAACGATGTATAGCGGCCTAACTCCAGAATCCGCCGGAAACACCAATATGAAATCCCGATACTCCGGCGGATAAACCGGGTTCACCAGAATCCCGTCCGCCGCTTTCGTCGGTGGATACACCCAGATATGCGGTGCCTGCGGAGCAGCTTCCAGCGCCGGGATACCGAGAATGTCGGAGCCGTCCACTGCGGGTGTCCAGATCAGTTCAATGCCTTCGCCGAGGTCTGCGACAAAGCGGTTATCACGTGCGGTGAACTGCGCGACATCGACCATTTCCCAGTCGCGATTCTTGCCGGTGTAGAAACCGTAACCCTTGAGACTGCCATCCGCCTGCTGTTCAACGCGAAGGCGCACGCGGGTGCGGGCCTGTTTGAGAGCGAGCAACTGGTCTTCGGTGTAGAGGGCGCTGTCGCCCAGGTTCGATGGCATGAGCAACGCCACCAGCCCGACCAAAGGGGTCACAACGGCGGTAGAAGCTATCGCTGGCAGTGCCTTGAACGCTTCACCCGCAAGGGCGAAGGTGCCCAGGCCTGCCGGAATGGCGGTGCCGCTGATTTTCTTGAGTGGAACACCCCCGCTGTCATCGGCTTCACGGCCACCGAGCAGGACCAGGTCGCCGTAATCTTTCAGGCTGTCGGTCGGGACCATCCCCGAAGGATTCGAGTAATCGATGATCGCGTCCGGCAATTTGCAGGACTTGGCGAACACGCAACCGGCACGCACTGGCTCAGGCTTGTTCGCCGCGACCTCACGGCTGCGCTCGAAAGCGTCCTGCCTCGCCAGCATGGCGTCGTATTTGTCTTGTCGCTCTTGCTGATCGGCCAGTTCGGTGGCCGTCATGTAGCGGTAGGTGACGTGATGGCCGTCGCCTGCCGGTGGGTTGGGAACCCGGGGAATGTCCTTTTGACCAGCCACTGATTGTCCTTTCGTTAACGTCGTGCAGCCCCT
>NZ_JBSVWF010000093.1:0-14927 GCF_054071635.1 Pseudomonas sp. SDO52101_S400
ACTGTGTCGACTGACACTACGCCTTCGCGAGCAGGCTCGCTCCCACAGGGATTGGTGTTATTTCGGGTTGCAGCTCAACTCGACGCGCAGCTTGATGATCTCGCGGGAGAACTTGGCGGTGGCATTTGTATGTTTGCCTGCCGGGACTTCGATATTACGGGTGCGCGGCGCCTCCGGGCCATTGCTGAACACGACTTTGCACACGGCGTCGACCTCGCCGTAGTTGGCGACCCGGATGGAGCCGATGTCTTTATCGGTGTCGTAGGACTCGTAGTCGATCTTCAAGCCATTGAGATTCTTCTGCACATCGATCGGATACGCAAACGCGGTCAGCGGCAGCAGCGCCAGCACCACACAACAGAATTTTTTCATTCGGCAGTCTCCATGAGGGACAGCCAGCTTAGGACAAGAGGAGCTATTGATGAAAGCGCCCCGCGTGACCCTTGATCAATGGCGAACGTTGCAGGCGGTGGTCGACCACGGCGGATTCGCCCAGGCCGCCGAAGCGTTGCACCGTTCGCAATCGTCGGTGAGCTACACCGTCGCCCGCATGCAGGACCAGCTCGGTGTGCCGTTGCTGCGCATCGACGGCCGCAAGGCAGTGCTGACCGAAGCCGGCGGCGTGCTGCTGCGGCGTTCGCGACAACTGGTGAAACAGGCCAGCCAACTGGAAGACCTCGCCCATCACATGGAGCAAGGCTGGGAAGCTGAAGTGCGGCTGGTGGTCGACGCCGCCTACCCGAGCGCCCGCCTCGTTCGCGCACTGACCGCGTTCATGCCGCAGAGCCGTGGCTGCCGCGTGCGTCTGCGTGAAGAAGTGCTGTCGGGTGTCGAGGAAGTGTTGCTCGAAGGCGTGGCTGACCTCGCGATCACTGGCCTGAGCATTCCCGGTTACCTCGGCGCGGAGTTGAGCGACGTGGAATTCGTCGCCGTCGCCCACCCCGAACACGCGCTGCACCGGCTGAACCGCGAGCTGAATTTCCAGGACCTGGAAACCCAGATGCAAGTGGTGATCCGCGACTCCGGCCGCCAGCAACCCCGGGACGTCGGCTGGCTCGGTGCCGAACAGCGCTGGACCGTCGGCAGCCTCGCCACTGCTGCCAATTTCGTTTCCAGTGGCCTGGGCTTTGCCTGGCTGCCACGGCACATGATCGAACGGGAATTGAAGGAAGGCCTGCTCAAGCTGCTACCGTTGGATCAGGGCGGCAGCCGCAATCCGAGTTTCTATCTGTATTCGAACAAGGACAAACCGCTGGGCCCGGCCTCGCAGATCCTCGTCGAACTGCTGCGTACCTTTGATACCTTGCCGCTGGACGCACCGTTCGCCGCCCCCGAACAAGCCTGACACGGAGTTCACCGATGGCGTATTTCGAGCATGAAGGCTGCAACCTGCACTACGAGGAATATGGCCACGGCGATCCGTTGCTGCTGGTTCACGGACTGGGTTCCAGCACGCTGGACTGGGAAATGCAGATTCCGGCACTGGCCGCGCAATACCGGGTGATTGTCCCGGACGTGCGTGGCCATGGTCGCTCCGACAAGCCCCGCGAGCGCTACAGCATTGCCGGGTTCAGTGCCGACATCGTCGCCCTGATCGAACACCTGAAACTCGGCCCGGTGCATTACGCCGGCCTGTCCATGGGCGGCATGATCGGCTTCCAGTTCGCCGTCGATCAGCCGCAGATGCTCAAGAGCCTGACCATCGTCAACAGCGCACCCGAGGTCAAGGTGCGTAGCCGCGACGATTACTGGCAGTGGTTCAAGCGCTGGAGCCTGATGCGACTGCTCAGCCTGGCCACCATCGGCAAAGCCCTTGGCGCCAAACTGTTCCCCAAACCGGAGCAGGCGAATTTGCGACAGAAGATGGCCGAGCGCTGGGCAAAAAACGACAAACGTGCTTATCTCGCCAGCTTCGATGCGATTGTTGGCTGGGGGGTCCAGGAACGACTTTCGAGGATCTCCTGTCCAACCCTCGTCGTCAGCGCCGACCGGGACTACACCCCCGTCGCGCTGAAAGAAACCTATGTCAGACTGCTGCCCGATGCGCGGCTGGTGGTGATCGCCGATTCGCGCCACGCCACCCCGCTCGATCAACCCGAACGCTTCAATCAAACGCTGCTGGAGTTTCTCGCCACAGCCGATATTCACCCTCAGGATCACTGAACCATGCTGAAAAAACTCGCCCTCGCCGCCGGCACCGTGCTGTTCGCCGCCAACCTGATGGCTGCCACGCCGGCCAAGGCGCCACACGTCGAACTGGTGACCACCAACGGCACCATCGAAATCGAACTGGACCCGGTCAAGGCGCCGATCAGTACCAAGAACTTCCTCGAGTACGTCGACAGCGGTTTCTACACCAACACCATTTTCCACCGCGTGATCCCGGGCTTCATGGCCCAGGGCGGCGGCTTCACCCAGCAGATGCAGCAGAAAGAAACCAAGGCACCGATCAAGAACGAGGCCAGCAACGGCCTGCATAACGTTCGTGGCACCCTGTCGATGGCCCGTACTTCCGATCCGAACTCGGCCACCAGCCAGTTCTTCATCAACGTTGCCGACAACGCATTCCTCGATCCGGGCCGCGACGCCGGTTACGCGGTGTTCGCCAAAGTGGTCAAAGGCATGGACGTGGTCGACATCATCGTCAACTCCCAGACCACCACCAAACAAGGCATGCAGAACGTGCCTGTCGACCCTGTGATCATCAAGTCGGCCAAGCGTATCGACTAAGCTTTACAGGGCATATCGAGCGGCGATGGTTTAGTGCCTCGCCGCTCACACTGATAAAAGGAGAGCCCGTGCTCCGGGCGGTTATCTGATGCTCTATCGCCGTTTCGAACAACTGATCGACATATTCCGCGATGCCCCGACGGCATCCCCGCCGGACCGTGTTCTGCCCTTCTACACCTATTACCTGAAGCAGGTCTGGCCAAGTTTCGCCGCCCTGCTGATCGTCGGCCTGTTCGGTGCACTGATCGAAGTGGCGCTGTTCAGTTACCTGAGCCGTATCATCGACCTCGCTCAGGGCACGCCCAACGTCGACTTCTTCAAGGTGCACGGCGCCGAACTGGCGTGGATGGCGGTGGTGGCATTGCTGTTGCGCCCTCTGTTCCTCGCGCTGCACGACATGCTGGTGCACCAGACCCTGAGCCCAAGCATGACCAGCATGATTCGCTGGCAAAACCACAGCTACGTGCTCAAGCAGAGCCTGAATTTTTTCCAGAACGACTTCGCCGGGCGCATCGCCCAGCGCATCATGCAGACCGGCAACTCGCTGCGTGATTCCGCGGTGCAGGCGGTGGATGCGTTGTGGCATGTGCTGATCTACGCGATCAGTTCCCTGGTGCTGTTCGCCGAGGCCGACTGGCGTCTGATGATCCCGCTGTTGACGTGGATCGCCGCCTACATCGGCGCCCTCTATTACTTCGTGCCACGGGTCAAGGACCGCTCCGTCGCCGCTTCCGACGCGCGCTCGAAACTGATGGGGCGCATCGTCGACGGCTACACCAACATCGCCACCCTGAAACTGTTCGCCCACACCAATTTCGAACAGCACTACGCCCGCGAAGCGATTCAGGAGCAGACCGAAAAAGCCCAGCTGGCCGGCCGCGTGGTCACCAGCATGGACGTGGCCATCACCACCATGAACGGTCTGCTGATCGTCGGCACTACAGGGCTGGCACTTTGGCTCTGGACACAATCTCTGATCAGCGTCGGCGCCATCGCTCTGGCGACCGGCCTGGTGATTCGCATCGTCAACATGTCCGGCTGGATCATGTGGGTGGTCACCGGGATATTCGAAAACATCGGCATGGTGCAGGACGGTCTGCAGACCATCTCGCAACCGGTCAGCGTGACCGATCAGGAACAGGCCAAGCCGCTGGCCGTCGCCCGGGGCGAAGTGCGTTTCGAGCACGTGGATTTTCACTACGGCAAGAAGAAAGGCATCATCGGCGACCTCAACCTGACCATCAAACCGGGGGAAAAAATCGGTCTGATCGGCCCGTCCGGCGCCGGCAAATCGACCCTGGTCAACCTGCTGCTGCGCCTGTACGACGTGGAGGGCGGGCGGATCCTGATCGATGGCCAGAACATCGCCGAAGTCGGCCAGGAAAGCCTGCGCGCGCGGATCGGCATGATCACCCAGGACACCTCGCTGCTGCACCGTTCGATCCGCGACAACTTGCTGTACGGCAAGCCTGACGCCACCGACGCCGAACTCTGGGAAGCGGTGCGCAAGGCCCGTGCCGATGAGTTCATTCCGCTGCTGTCGGATGCCGAAGGACGTACCGGATTTGACGCGCATGTCGGCGAGCGCGGGGTGAAACTGTCCGGCGGCCAACGCCAGCGAATCGCGATTGCCCGGGTGCTGCTCAAGGACGCGCCGATCCTGATCATGGACGAAGCCACGTCGGCACTGGACTCTGAGGTCGAAGCGGCGATCCAGGAAAGCCTGGAAACCCTGATGCAGGGCAAGACCGTGATCGCCATTGCCCACCGCCTCTCGACCATTGCCCGTATGGATCGGCTGGTGGTACTGGAAAACGGCAAGATCGCCGAAAGCGGCAACCATGCCGAACTGCTGGCCCATGGCGGGTTGTATGCGCGGCTGTGGGCGCACCAGACCGGAGGGTTTGTCGGCATCGATTGATCTTTCGCGAAACACAAAAACCGCCAGAACCCGCCAAGCACGGGCTCTGGCGGTTTTTTATCGCCTGCTGGAAAACCGCTTAAACCCTGCTGTAATCAGCGAAGGTTCTGGAGATGAACCTGTCGTAATTCTGCAAGGAAGCACAACTCGATGCAGTCTCGATAGCGCGTCTATCAAGGACACTCTCATGTCTCTGTTCAAACGTTCAGTCACGGAGTTGCTGGGTACGTTCTGGTTGGTGTTGGGCGGGTGTGGCAGCGCGGTGATCGCCGCGTCTTCACCCTTGGGAATCGGCGTGCTGGGGGTCGCCCTGGCGTTTGGTCTGACGGTGCTGACCATGGCGTTTGCCATCGGCCACATCAGCGGATGTCACCTCAACCCGGCCGTATCGGTCGGTCTGGTCGTCGGTGGTCGATTCCCGGCCAAAGAGCTGCCCGCCTACATCATTGCCCAAGTGCTCGGCGGGATTCTGGCAGCGGCGCTGCTGTATCACATCGCCAGCGGCAAGGAGGGTTTCGACATCGCCGCCGGCCTTGCTTCCAACGGCTATGGCGAGCACTCGCCGGGCAAATATTCGATGGCCGCCGGATTCGTCACCGAACTGGTGATGACAGCCATGTTTGTGGTGATCATCCTCGGCGCCACCGACAAGCGGGCCCCGGCGGGACTGGCACCGATTGCCATCGGCCTGGGCCTGACGCTGATCCACCTGATCTCGATTCCGGTGACCAACACCTCGGTCAACCCGGCCCGCAGCACGGGCCCGGCGCTCATGGTCGGTGGCTGGGCGATCGCGCAGTTGTGGATGTTCTGGGTCGCGCCGCTGTTGGGCGCAGTGGTCGGTGGCGTGCTCTATCGCTGGCTGGGTAAGGAAGACAGCTGAGAGTACCGGCGAGGATCAGGCTTGCCGATACGGCAAGGCGCTCCTCGCCTCCTCGGCATAAGCCAGTACACCGGCGCGCTCCTGCTGGAGGAAATCCTTCACGGCGGCTTTCAGGCCGGGATGGCGCAGGTAATGCCAGGAATGGGTGATTACCGGTTCAAAGCCGCGAATCAACTTGTGTTCGCCCTGGGCGCCGGCGTCGAAACGCTGGAAACCCTGGGCAATCGCGTAGTCCATGCCCTGATAGAAACAGGTTTCAAAGTGCAGCCGATCGAACTCGGCCAGACAACCCCAGTAACGACCGTAGAAGCTGTCACCGCCCACCAGACTGAACGCCATCGCCACCGGCCTTGAACCTTGCCTGGCCAGCACGACACGAATCGATTCCGGCATGCGCTCGGCCAACAGGCTGAAAAACTCCCGGGTCAGATATGGAGCCTGACGGCGCACCGCATAAGTGTTGGCGTAGCAGGCGTAGACAAAATCCCACTGCGCTTCGTCCAGCTCTCGCCCTTCCAACCATTCAAATTCGAAACCCTGCCCCGCCACTTGCTCGCGTTCCTTGCGCATTTGTTTGCGTTTGCGCGAACTGAGCACGTCGAGAAAGTCCTGGAAGTCGCGATAGCCGCGATTCTGCCAGTGATATTGACAGCCGATGCGTTGCAGCCAGCCCGGTTGCTCGGCCATGGCAGCGTCGGTGAATGCATCGGTGAAGTTGATGTGGGCGCTGGAGAGCTCTTCGATTTGCAGATACCCCGGCAGGCTCTTGAGCAGTTCGAATCCGTCCTCGACGTTCGCCGCCAGCAGCCGCGGACCGCTGACCGGGCTGAAGGGCACGGCGCCCAGGAACTTGGGGTAGTAATCGATGCCGGCACGGGCGCAGGCATCGGCCCAGCCGTGATCGAAGACGTATTCGCCGTAGGAATGCCACTTGCGATAACCGGGCAATGCCGCGATCAGACGACCGTCTTCGACATGCAGCAAATGCTCCGGCTGCCAGCCGGTGTGCGGGCCGACACTGCCGCTGTCTTCCAGCGCGCCGAGGAAGGCATGGCGCAGAAACGGCTGGTTGTCCGGCACCAGTGCATCCCAGAGCGCCGGTTCGATTTCCGACAGTTTTTGCAGGCGCTGCAACGGCATTTTCCTCTCCACATCCGGGCCTGAAAGCCTCGCGAGTATCGCCGATCGCCGTGATCTTGCCCACGTCCGATTGCGCGACAGCGCTCTAAATCAATAGTTCAAGGAAGTTTTGTATCGTCATCAACCTGCCATCACCGTGCCACTGCTCTGTCATAAACCATCGCGATACTGGCGCCTGTTTTTAGAGCGCCGGGTTCTACCCGGACACAGTTTTCCGACGTTCAAATCGTCGGTTGTGCCCAGGATGGTTCAGCCATCCCTCTCATCTTCGGAGATTGCTATGCGTCTTGCTTCCACGAAAACTGCGGCAGCCCTGTGCGGTGGCCTGTTGCTGGCCATGAGTGTTCCGGCCAGTGCCGCAGTCGACGCCAAACTGCTCGAAATGCTCAAGGCTAACGGTTCCATCACCCAGGCGCAGTACGTAGAACTGCAAACCGAACTGGCCCAGGATCAGAAGGCCCAGCAAATCGCGCAGCAGGCCCAGCAAGAGACCAACGAGCAGATCGCGGCAACCGCGAAGAAAACCAACGAGCTGAGCAGCTTCGACCAGAAACTGGCCTGGGCTGCCAAGACCCAGTTCAAGGGCGACGTGCGTTTCCGTCAGGAGACCGTCAAGAACGATGGCGTACCGAACGCCAAGGACCAGGATCGTCAACGCATTCGTGCCCGTCTGGGTGCCTACACCGAAATCAACCCGCAGGTTGATACCGGTATCCGTATCGCCACCGGCAGCAGCGACGACGCCCGCTCCACCAACCAGGACCTGAACAACTACTTCGACAAGAAGCAGATCTGGCTCGACCAGGGTTACGTCGACTACCACCCTGACGCCATCAAGAACCTGCACCTGATCGCCGGTAAAATGAACCAGCCTTGGGTGAGCATGGGCGACATCATCTGGGACAGCGACATCAACCCGGAAGGTCTGGCCGTCACCTACAAGTACCCGCTGAACGGCAGCGCCGAACTGTTCGGTAGCGCCGGTCACTACACCCTGAAAGACAACGTCGACGGTGAAGGCGTGCAGTTCAAGCACGACCTGCGTCTGTACGCCGGTCAGCTGGGCGGTCGCTTTGCACTGACCGACAGCCTGAAACTGACCCTGGGCGGCAGTATCTATTCCTACGACAACGACAAGGACAGCGCCTGCCCGACCACTGGCACCGTCACCGCGCCATGCGCCCTGGCCGTCAACGGCAACAGCCCGAACGAAACCTTCAAACTGTATGAAGGCTTTGGTCAGCTGGACATCGCCAACCTGCCAGTACCGCTGTCGATCTACGGTCAGTACGTCAACAACAACGACGCCAGCAACGACCAGGACACCGGCTGGTTGGCCGGCGTCAAGACCAAGGTCTATGGCTTCGGGATCGACTACAACTACCGCGACGTACAGCGTAACGCTGTGGTGGGTGCCTTCACCGACTCCGACTTCGCCAACGGTTACACCGGTTCGCGCGGCAGCAAGCTGAAAGTGAGCTACGAGCTGGACAAGAACTTCACTCTGGGCGCCACCTACTTCATGGCTAACTCGGACTACACCAACGCCAGCCTCAAGAAGACTGACTCCGACATCAACACCCTGCAACTGGATGCCGAAGCCAAGTTCTAACATCGCAGTGACAAGCTTCAGGCAACCAGTGAATGCCTCATTTGTAGCCTGAAGCTGATTTTCTCCTACAGCCCGGCACAACAGCAGCGATCCCCATCATCCGTTCGCCGCTGTTGTGCCGGGCTGTTTTTTGCCTCAGGGATTGTCTTTGCGACGCTCCGCCGCCAGCCGCTCTGCCAACGCATCCAGATCCCCTTCCGGTTTCTCCGGCATCACCCGCAATGTCGCCTGCATCAGACGCATCTGACGAATGAAACGCCGACAATTGGGGCAGAACATCAGGTGATGACGCACCATCAGTTTCTCGCGAAAGCTCAACTGGCCATCGAGATAATCGCTGGATCGTGCCACTTGCTCCTTGCAGGTCAACATTCGCCGGTCTCCTCAAAATGTTCCACGGTCGCGAAGACCTTCAAGCGTGCCCGATGCAGCAGCACACGGACATTGGAGAGCGAGATCTCCAGAAGATTACAGATCTCTTCCAGCTCCAGGCCCTGACGCTCGCGCAGCAACAGCACACTGCTTTGCAGTTCTGACAGGCTGAGCAGCGTGTGCTCCAGGCATTCGCGCAGCTCATTCTCTGTGAGCAGCGCTTCAGGGGTGTCCTGATGCCAGGCGAACGGTGCCACCAGCCAGTGACCGTCGCCGGGAGAAAAACGATCGTCGTCGATGGTGCCGTGGGGCGACGGCAAATCATCCATCAGCACTTCGCGACGGTTCTGTTTGTAACGACCTTTGGCCGAGTTGGCGGTGATGGTCAGCAGCCAGGTCTTGAGACTGGAGCGCCCCTCGAAGCTGCCGATATGGCGCACCACCGACAGCCAGGCGTCCTGCACCACTTCTTCAACGTGGCGCTGGCCGACAATCGCATAGGCCACCGCGCGCATGGCGCTCTGGTAGGTGCTGACCAGTTCCTTGAAAGCCTTTTGCTCGCCGGCCAGCAAACGTGCGAGCAGTTGGGTGTCGTCAGCCGCCATCCCTCAATCCCCTTGTCCTGACTCGAAAATGATAACGGCAGGATGGCGCTCAACGCACCATCCTGCCGTTATCTTCGAAAATTACAGCGTTACCGCTGATCAGACTGTAGGAAAGATCAGCGCGATTAAGAGGAAATTAACCTTAATTTCAACGCTTGCGCAGAATCACACTACCAATCGAGTAACCGGCACCGAACGAACTCAGCACCGCCAGCGAACCCGCCGCCAGATCATCCTGATACTTGTGGAAAGCGATCACGGAACCGGCGGAGCTGGTGTTGGCGTAGGTGTCGAGAATCACCGGAGCTTCTTCTTCGGTGGCTTCGCGCCCCAGCAGCTTGCGCACGATCAGGTGGTTCATGCTCAGGTTGGCCTGGTGCAGCCAGAAGCGTTTCACGTCACCGACGTTGAGCTTGTTCTCCTCCAGATGTTCGCCGATCAGCTCAGCCACCATCGGGCACACGTCCTTGAACACCTTGCGGCCTTCCTGCACGAACAGTTTGTCGCGGGCACCGATGCCCTCTTCCGCTGCGCGGTTGAGGAAGCCGAAGTTGTTGCGGATGTTGTTGGAGAACTTGGTCAGCAGTTTGGTGCTGACTACGTCGAACTGGTGCTTCGACGTTGCCGTATCGGCACGCTCGATGACGACGGCGGTAGCGGCGTCACCGAAGATGAAGTGGCTGTCGCGGTCGCGGAAGTTCAGGTGACCGGTGCAGACTTCCGGGTTGACCATCAGGATCGCCCGGGCCTGGCCCAGTTGCACGGTGTTGGCGGCTTGCTGGATGCCGAAGGTCGCCGACGAGCAGGCAACGTTCATGTCGAAACCGAAACCCTGGATGCCCAGCGCTTCCTGGACTTCGATGGCGATGGCCGGGTAGGCGCGTTGCAGGTTGGAGCAGGCAACGATCACACCGTCAATGTCGGCGGCAGTCTTGCCGGCACGCTGCAAGGCTTGCTCGGCGGCACCGATGGCCATCTGGCAGAGCACCGACCATTCGTCGTTGGAGCGCTCTGGCAGACGTGGTGCCATGCGCGCAGGGTCGAGGATGCCGTCCTTGTCCATGACGAAGCGGCTCTTGATGCCCGAGGCTTTTTCGATAAACGCGGCGCTGGATTCGGTCAGGGCCTGGACTTCACCGCTGGCGATGGCGTCAGCATTGTCGGCGTTGAATTGCGCGACGTAGGTATTGAAAGACTGCACCAGCTCTTCGTTGGAGATGCTGTTGGCCGGGGTGTACAGGCCGGTGCCGCTGATGACGACGTTATGCATGGTCGTTTCTCTAATCTGTTCAGGCAGAAAGTGCTGGCACCGACGTGCCAACACGCAAAGGGTCTTTTCCCATACAGGGAACGCAAAAACCTGGCATCGCTTTATTCCGCTGCGCGACCCGGCAAAGGCTCTGGGTCGCGAAACCGGCGTTTATGGTGGCGAAGTTTGCCATAAACCCGAGGTTTTGACCCCCTTCTCAAGATCAACACCTGCACCATGTGGGAGCGAGCCTGCTCGCGAAGGCGTCGTGTCAGCCAATACTGCCGGCGACGGACACACTCCTTTCGCGAGCAGGCTCGCTCCCACAAAGGATCGAAGCAATTTCTGAATCAGGGTTCGACCTGAGTCCATTGCTTATTGAGGCGCTTGTCGGAGATCGGCACTTTCGTCCCCAACTGCTGGGCGAACAGCGAAACCCGATACTCTTCCAGCCACCAGCGATACAGCTCGAGCTGCGGATCGCGCTTGCCTTCCTGAGCATGTTTGGCCGCGCGAGTCTGGTATTGCGTCCAGAGCCCGGCGAGTTCTCCGCTCCAGACCCGATCCTTCTGCACCTGCGCGCCCAGTTTTTCGAAACGTTGCTCGACGGCTTTCAGATAGCGCGGCAACTCCTTGAGCCACAGCATCGGTGTTTCCCGGACGAAGCCCGGATATACCAGATGGCTGAGCTGCTGCTTGATGTCGTTAAGCGCCACCGCCTGAGCCAGGTCGATCTTGCCCTTGAAGCGCTTTTGCAGACCGTGCCAGAGCTTGAGGATTTCCAGGGTCAGACGCGCCACACGCTCCGCATGCTCGGTCCAGCTGCCGCGCTTGCGCTCGGCCAGTGCGGCCAGACCTGCGCCATCACGAGGCAACGGGTCTTCGCCGTCGAGAATGCAGCTGTCGAGGCTGGCCAGCAGAATGTCTTCCACCAACGCATCGACCCGACCCAGTTCGCGGTACAACAGGCCCAGTTCGGTCAGGCCCGGCAACTTGCCGCGCAGGAACTTGGCCGGTTCCGCCAACTGCTGCATCAACAGTCGCTGCAAGGCGCGGCGATGCTGGAACTCGGCCTCGGCCGGCGTCGAGAAGCGACCTTCCTTGACCGTGCCGCCCTCTTCCACCAGCGCCGGGTAGACCGTCATCGACAACCCGGCGATCTTCTGCTGAGTCTTTTCCGCCACCGGCGCGAAGACCTTGGCCTCCACCGGTTGCTGACTTTTCGCGCTTTGCGGCACAGCCAATGCGGCCTGGCTGGCTTCAGCGAAACGTGCGGTCAGCTCGGCCAGATCCCGGCCTTCGCCGAGGAACTTGCCCTGGCCGTCGACGATTTCCAGATTCATCCGCAGATGGCTTTCGACCTGCTGCTCGGCTTCCGCCCAGGCTTCATCGCTGACCCGCGCACCGGTCATGCGCAGCAGTTCGCGGCCCAGCGCCTGCGGCAACGAACCATCGGCAAAGGTCATGCGTTGCAGCGCAGCCTTGATGAAGTCCGGCACCGGCACGAAGTTCTTGCGCAAGGCCTTGGGGAGGTTGCGCACCAGCGCAATGCACTTGGCCTCGATCAGCCCCGGCACCAGCCATTCCAGGCGCTCCGGCGGCAGCATCGGCAACAGCGGTGCCGGCACGCGCAGGGTCACGCCGTCACGCGGATGATTCGGCTCGAAGTGGTAACTCAGCGAAAGTTCCAGATCGCCGATGTGCAGCGTGTCCGGGTAATGCTGGGCGGTGACTTCGCTGGCCTCGCGGGCCAGCACGTCTTCCTCGCGCATGATCAGCAGTTGCGGATCTTTCTGGCTGTTGACCCGATACCAGCTGTCGAATGTCGCAGTCTGGTGAATCTCCGCCGGCAGTCGCGCATCGTAGAAGGCGAACAGGGTTTCCTCGTCGGCCAGAATATCCCGGCGACGAGCCTTGGCTTCCAGTTCGTCGAGTTGTTCCAGCAATTGCTTGTTGGCGGTCAGGCACTTGGCCCGGGACTGAATTTCGCCACGCACCAGGCCTTCGCGGATAAACAGCTCCCGCGAGACCACCGGATCCACCGGGCCGTAATGCACCGGTCGACGACCGACCACAATCAGGCCGAACAGGGTGATCTGTTCGAACGCGACGACCTGGCCACGCTTCTTCTCCCAGTGCGGTTCGAAGTGGTTCTTCTTGATCAGATGCCCGGCCAGCGGTTCGATCCAGTCGGCGTCGATCTTCGCCACCATCCGCGCATAGAGCTTGGTGGTTTCCACCAGTTCGGCGGTCATCACCCACTGCGGGCGCTTCTTGCCGATGCCCGATGACGGGTGAATCCAGAACCGCCGCTGACGGGCACCAAGGTAATCGCCGTCCTCGGTTTTCTGACCGATCTGACTGAGCAGGCCAACCAGCACCGCTTTGTGCAGTTTCGGATAGTCCGCCGGCTCTTTATTGAGGCTCAGCTGCAAGTCGCGGCAGATCAGGCTCAACTGGCGATGGGAATCACGCCACTCGCGCAAGCGCAGGTAGTTCAGGAAGTTCTTGCGGCACCAGTTGCGCAGCGGGCTGGCGGTCAGCGCCTGACGTTGCTCTTCAAAACCGCGCCACAGATTGACCAGCCCGGCGAAGTCCGAATCGACGTCCTTCCACTGAGCGTGAGCCTGATCGGCGGCTTGTTGACGCTCCGGCGGGCGCTCGCGCGGGTCCTGAATCGACATGGCACTGGCGACGATCAGCACTTCCTGCAGGCTGCCGAGCTTGGCGGCTTCGAGCAGCATACGCCCCATGCGCGGGTCCACCGGCAGGCGCGCCAACTGGCGACCGAGCGGGGTCAGCTGACTGTTGCGGTCCACCGCCGACAGCTCTTGCAGCAGGTTGAAACCGTCGCTGATCGCCTTGCCGTCCGGCGGTTCGATGAACGGGAAATCGGTGATCTCGCCGAGGCGCAGATGCAGCATCTGCAGGATCACCGCCGCAAGGTTGGTACGCAGAATCTCCGGATCGGTAAATTCCGGTCGACCGAGGAAATCCTCCTCGCTGTACAAGCGCACACAAATACCCGGCTCGACCCGGCCGCAGCGACCTTTACGCTGATTGGCGCTGGCCTGGGAAATCGCTTCGATCGGCAGCCGCTGCACCTTGGCGCGGTAGCTGTAGCGGCTGATGCGCGCGGTGCCGCTGTCGATCACGTAACGGATGCCCGGCACGGTCAGCGAGGTTTCGGCAACGTTGGTCGCCAGCACCACACGACGGCCCGGATGGGACTGGAAGATCCGCTGCTGCTCGGCCGGCGACAAACGCGCGTAAAGCGGCAGGATTTCGGTGTGCTTGAGCTGGGCTTTACGCAGCATGTCGGCGGCGTCGCGAATCTCGCGCTCGCCGGGCAGGAAAACCAGAACGTCGCCAGGGCTGCGACGTTCGCTACGTTCGTACGCGGCGATTTCATCGAGGGTGGCGAGGATCGCCTGATCGACGGTCAGGTCGTCCTCGACGCGGTTGCCCTCTTCGTCCTGCTCAAGCGTCAGCGGGCGATACCAGGTTTCAACCGGGAAGGTGCGGCCGGACACTTCGACAATCGGCGCATCGTCAAAATGCTTGGAAAACCGCTCCAGATCGATGGTCGCCGAAGTGATGATGACTTTCAGGTCCGGGCGACGCGGCAGCAGGGTTTTCAGGTAACCGAGCAGGAAGTCGATATTGAGGCTGCGTTCGTGGGCTTCGTCGACGATGATCGTGTCGTAGCGTTCGAGATAGCGGTCGTTCTGGGTTTCCGCCAGCAGGATGCCGTCGGTCATCAGTTTGATCAGGGTGTTGGAATCGCTCTGGTCTTCGAAGCGCACTTGATAACCGACCAGCGCGCCCAGCGGCGTACCGAGCTCTTCGGCGACCCGGCTGGCCACGCTGCGTGCTGCGATTCGGCGAGGCTGGGTATGGCCGATCAGGCCATGCTGGCCGCGACCGATCTCCAGACAGATCTTCGGAAGCTGGGTGGTTTTGCCCGAACCGGTTTCGCCGGCGATGATCAGCACCTGGTGCTTTTCCAGGGCTTTCTTGATTTCGTCACGCTTGGCCGCAATCGGCAGGCTGTCGTCGTAACGGATCACCGGCAGGCTGGCCTTGCGCGCCAATACCTGATCGCAGGACGCCTGCATGCGCGCCACCCATTGGGCCAGCTTGGCCTCATCGGGTTTCTTGCGCAGCTCAAGCAACTGCCGCCGCAGCCGGTGGCGGTCGGCGAGCATGGCGTGATCGAGGTTTTTCAGCAGTTTGTCGATGGAGGGCGATTCGTCGGTCATCGGGTACGCAATTCGGTCGTCTAGTGGCGCAAGGACGCGATTGTCGCAGATTTGCGGGATTTGTGGCGTGTCTGGGGGGATTGCTGCCCTCACCCTAGCCCTCTCCCGGTGTATGTACCGGAGACATGGTGGACACATGTTCGGAGACATGGT
>NZ_JBSVWF010000094.1:0-14711 GCF_054071635.1 Pseudomonas sp. SDO52101_S400
GGAACGACCGGCCGCGCTGACCGAGCGCGAAGCGCCGATCTACTTCCGCCTGGACCTTTTCATCTAATTACATTCTTCCGAGACCCTCGACATGGACGTTCGTCAGTTCGCCTTTTTGGCAACCCAGCCTTGTTCCGTCGTAAAAAACCGCGAGTCGTTCCTGGGCATGCCCAAACGCGGTCTGGCGTTCCTGCTGGCCAACGTCATGTTCTGGCAACCGATGTGGGCGCAGGCGGACGGCATTGTGGTGGCCAATCCGGGCACGAGCCTGGGCCAGGCGGGCAATGGCGTGCCGGTCATCAATATCGCCACGCCCAACGGCGCGGGGCTGTCGCACAACCAGTTCTACGATTACAACGTCGGGGCACAGGGCGTCATCCTCAACAACGTGGCGGCGCAGACCGGGCAGACGCAACTGGGCGGGATCATCGTCGGCAACCCCAACCTGAGCAACCGGGCTGCGGCGCAAGCGATCCTCAACGAAGTCATCAGCGGCAACCCGAGCCAGTTACGTGGCTACACCGAGGTGGCGGGGCAGTCGGCGCGAGTCATCGTCGCCAACCCGTACGGCATCACCTGCAACGGTTGCGGTTTCATCAACTCGCCGCGTGTGACCTTTACCACCGGTAAACCGGTGCTCGATGGCGCGGGCCGACTGGATCGTTTTCAGGTCGACCAGGGCAGCGTCGCGATCGAAGGCGCGGGGCTGAACGCCAACAACGTCGACCGTTTCGAGATCATCACCCGCAGCGCCAAAATCAACGCCGAGATCCAGGCGCAGAATCTGACCATCGTTGCCGGTCGCAACGACGTCAACGCGCAAACCCTCAATGCCACGGCCCGTGCCGATGACGGCAGCGCCAAACCGCAACTGGCGATCGACTCTTCGGCACTCGGCGGGATGTACGCCGGGGCGATCAAGCTGGTCGGTACCGAGGCCGGTGTCGGGGTGCGGCTGGCCGGCAACGTGGCGGCCAGCGGTGGTGATATCCAGATCGATGCCAACGGCCAACTGACCCTGGCGCAGACCTCTGCCGCGAACAATCTGAACATCACGGCGGCCAGCCTCGACGCTCAAGGACCGGTCTATGCCGGCGTGAACGTCAATGTGCAGACCCAGGGCAACCTGACCAACCGTCAGACCCTCGCCGCGCGGGACAACATCAGCCTGACCGCCGGCGGCCAGTTGACCAACAGCGGCATCATCGAAGCCGGGGTCAATGCGGACAACAGCCGCAACGCGGCAGGTAACGTCGCCCTCCGTGCACACAACATCGACAACACCGGCAAAAGCGTGATTGCCAGTCGCAACCTGACGGTCAACGCAACACAGACCGTGAGCAACCTGGGCGGCACGCTGACTTCGCAGAACACGCGGGTCACGGCCGCCACCCTTGATAATCAGAACAAGGGGCGTGTGCTCGGCAGCAGTAACGTGCAACTGAACGCTACCCGGGTTCTCAACACCCAGGGCGTGATCACCAGCAGTGGCAACCTGACCGCCACTATCGGCGATCTGAACAACCACGACGGCGAGGTTTCCAGCGCCGGCACCACCGGCATCACCGCCAATACCCTGGACAACAGCGACGGCCAGGTCACTGGTGATGTGGCGCTGAACATCGGCTTGATCGGCGCACTGAACAACCGCAATGGGGTGTTGGGCTCCGGCAAGAACGTCAGCATCACCGCCGCGAGTCTGGACAACAGTTATGAAGGCAGCCTCGTCAGCGACGGTGATCTGACTGCACGCATTACCGGCCTGTTCGACAACCAGAACGGCGATCTGAGCGCCAAAGGTGTGGTGGATCTGCAAAGCGCCAGCCTCGACAACCGAAATGGCAGTCTGGTCGGCAAGGACAGTTTGACCCTGCGCAGTGACTCACTGGATAACCGTAACGGCAAAGTCCGTGCGACCAAGGACCTGCAACTGACCGTCGGAGCAATCGACAACCGTCAAGGGCTGCTCGACAGTAAGGCGGCGGTGAGCGTCAAAGGTGTGCAACTGGATAACCGCGCAGGACTGCTCAGTGCGACCGGTCCGATGAACCTTGAAACCAGCACTGTCGACAACAGCGGCGGGCGTATTGCCAGCCAGTCCGATCTGACGGCCAACGTGGGGCAGCTCACCAACCAGCACGGTGAATTGGTGGCACAAGGCACGCTGACGCTGACAGGCCAGAATCTGGATAACCGTAGTGCCGGTCTGGTAGGCGCAACAAAAGCGCTGAAACTGACGGTGGGTGACATCGATAACCGTGGCGGAGAGATCTCCAGCACTGCCGATGTCAGCCTTGAAGGCCAAAGTCTCAATAACAGCGACGGCGGCAAGATTCTGGCCGGGACCGCCCTGGGTCTGACCGTTGCCCGCATCATCAACCAGACCCAGGGGCAACTGTTCAGTGAGGGCGCCTCGACGCTGGTCGGACAGACTCTGGACAACAGCGGTGGCAGCTTCGTTGGCCAGCAAGGCCTGGACATTCGTCTCGACAACGCGCTGAGCAATATCGAAGGCCTGATCAGCAGTGAGGGAATGCTGACTGTTCACTCGGCCAGTCTCGACAACACCCGGGGTCGGCTGTCGAGCGCCGGCGCTCTGGCGCTGACGAACACGGGCAGTCTGAGCAACCAGACGGGCTCAATCACCACTGACAGCGGCCTGATCCTCAGTTCGCAAAGTCTCGATAACAGCCACGACGGCTTGATCAGCGGAAAAAAAGCAACCGCTGTGACCACCGGAGTCTTCGACAATACTTCGGGCGGCAGCCTGATCGGCGGCGATACGCTGGACCTCGTCGCAACCGAGGTGAGCAACGGCGCGGGGAGCCGGATCGCCAGCGAAAAAGCATTGACGGCGACGGTCACCGGATTCGATCAGCAGGGCGGCAAACTGTTCAGCAAAACATCGCTGAGCCTTGACCTCAACCACGGGCAGTTGAACAACCGCAACGGTTTGATCAACGCACCCCTGCTGGTGCTGAAAAATCTTAAGGACGTCGATAACCAGGGTGGTGAAATTTCAAGCGCCCAGGCGTTCGACCTGTCCGCCAGGAACCTTGATAACAGCAATAACGGCAAGTTGATCAGCAATCAGGGACTGACCCTGCGCATCGAACAACTGCTGGCCAGCGTCAAAGGCCTGATCTCTGCGCAGACCATTGATATCAATAGCGCTCGTCTGGACAACAGCGGTGGCCTGATCACCAGTCGAGAAAAGCTGCGGGTGGCGGTAGACGGTCAACTGGCCAACCAAGGCGGAACGTTGATCGCCGACGATGAGCTGAACCTCAGCGCCGACAGCGTGGACAACAGCGATGGCCACATCGCCGGTAAAGCTGACGTCATCGCCAACGTCGCAACACTCGATAACCAGCGCGGTGAGCTGGTGGCAACCGCTGGCCTGAAGCTTACAGGTACCAGCCTCGATAACCGCAACGGCGGCCTCGTCGGCGCGAATGGTGCGCTGCAACTGAAGGTCGATTCCGTCGACAACCGTGGCGGCGAGATGTCCAGCCAGGCAGACGTGACGCTGGTTGGCAGTCGTCTGGACAATAGCGATGGCGGCAAACTGGTTGCACAAGGCGCATTGAGCCTGACCGTTGATGAAGTGCTCAACCGTGCCAAAGGCCTGCTGTCGGGCAAGACAGGCCTGACGCTGACCGGACGCAGCCTCGACAGCAGCGCGGGTGCGCTCTTGAGTCAGAGCAATCTCAAGCTCGACCTGACGGGCGACCTGAACAACAGTCAGGGCCTGATCAGTGCTGAAGGTGCTCTTGGTGTCACCGCGGCGAGTCTGACCAACAACCTTGGCAGCCTGTCCGTTGCAGGTCCGTTGACATTGACCACCACCGGTGTGGTGCTCAACCGCGCAGGCCAGATCGTCACCGATAGCGGCTTGAGCCTCAGCAGTGCCAGCCTCGACAACAGCAACGGCGGCAGCATCAGCGCCAAGGGCCCGGTGTTGGTGAAGACCGGTGCTCTCGATAACAGTCACAGCGGCAAATTGAACAGTGGCAGCACGCTGGACCTGAAGGCGACTCAACTGACCAATCAGGACGGTGGGCGCATTGCCAGCTCCGCAGCCCTGACCGCGAGCGTCACCGGTCTGGATCAGCAAGGTGGCCAGTTGTTCAGCAACACGTCGCTGGAACTGGACCTCAATCACGGTCAACTGAACAACCAGAACGGCCTGATCGGCGCACCGTTGCTGATGCTCAAAAATCTTCAGGACGTCAACAACGACGGCGGTGAAATTTCCAGCGCCCAGGCCTTCAGCCTGACGGCGCGCAGCCTCGACAACAGCAACGGCCAACTGCTCAGCAATCAGGCCGTGACACTGCGCATCGACCAGGCCCTTACCAACATCAAAGGTCTGATTGCCGCCGCGGCGCTGGATGTCAAAGCGGCCAGCCTGAACAACAGCGGCGGCACGCTGACCAGTCGCGCTGATCTGGATCTGAACCTCGATGGCTTGCTCACCAATCAGAACCTGGGGCTGATCAATGCCACGACGGGGCTGACCATCAACAGCAGAGGTCTGAATAACCAGAACGGCTCGTTGTCGGGCAGTGCCATCGCTATCGATCTGGGCGCGGCCACCGCTGACCTGAATAACGATGGCGGTCTGATTACCACGCAAGGCCAGCTGAGCATTCAGCATCTGCGTGACCTGACTAACCGTGGCGGCAAAATTTCCAGCAGTCAAAGCATCGACCTGAAGACCCGCACGCTGGACAACACTGGCGGCAAGCTGATCAGCAACAATCTGCTGAGCCTGGACACCGGTGCACTGGTCAACCAGAACGGTCTGGTTTCCGGGCTGCAAGGCCTGACTGTCAATGCCGACAGTCTCGACAACCGCAACAACGGTACGCTCTCCAGCAGTGATGGCAACCTCAGCGTCGCGTTGAGCGGGGACTTGCTCAACAGTGGCGCGGGGGCACTGGTTACCCAGAAGAACCTCAGCGTCAGTGCTGCGAATCTGGACAACAGCAACAGTGGCGTCCTCTCCAGCGGTGGCGCGCAAGCGCTGACCGTCGGCGGCCTGCTCAACAATGCCTCGGGTGGTTTGATCGCCAGCGGTACGACCCTGGCGTTGCAAGCCATGACCCTGGGCAACGCTGGCGGTGCCGTAAACGCCAAACAGGATCTGAGCTTCACTGGCACTTCGCTGGACAACAGCGGCGGCAGCCTCGCCGGTAACGCTGCCGTGACCCTCGATCTGCTCGGTGCACTGATCAACACCAATGGCAAACTCGCCAGTGGCGGCGCGTTACTGCTGCAACGCTCCACACAGATCAACAACCAGGGCGGGCAATTGGTCAGTCAGGGTCTGATGACCTTGTTGAGCGGTGGTCTCGACAACCGCAATCGCGGCACCGTCGCGGCGAATGACCTGTTGACGATCACCACGCCAGGTGCAATCCAGAACAGCGCCGATGGTTTGATCTATAGCCAGAATGGCGACCTGAAAGTCGAGGCCGCCAGCCTTGCCAACGGCAAAGGCACCGTGCAAGCCCAAGGCGCACTGACCCTTGTCAGTCACGGCGACATCGATAACCAGAGTGGCCGGATCATCGCCACGAACGGTGATCTTTCCATCGATGCCGGCAATCTCGACAGCCGTGGCGGCGTGCTCGCCAGTCTGCAGGGTGCGTTCGCTGCGCGTCTGACAGGAGTGCTGAAAAGTGGCTACGACCTGAACAACAATCGTCAGGGCGGTGTGATCCAGGCCCAACGCATGAACCTGAATGCGCTGATGGGCATCGATAACTACGGTGGGCGCATTTCGGCACAAAGCGGCGACGCGATCGTCGTCACCGGTAACTTCGACAACCGCAACGGCGGCCTTTACGCCAAAGGCAAAATCAACGTTACCGGCAACAACTTCGACAACAGCGGCGACAACGATGGTCAGATTGCCGGCCAGCAGATCGATCTCAATCTGAGCGGCGCGTTGAACAACCGCGTGGGCATCATCGAGAGCGACAGCACCCTGGCCATCAAGGCTGCCAGTCTCGATAACCAGACCGGCCAACTGCGCGCCTTGGGCGGCAACGGCAAAACCAGCTTCCAGATCGGCGGCCTGTTCGACAACCGCAACGGCACCCTGGAAACCGCCAATACTGACCTGACCCTCGGTGCCGGCAGCTTCCTCAATGCCGGCGGTAGCCTGTTGCATGTCGGCACCGGCACCTTTGATATCGCCACCAACAATGTCATCAACGCCGGCGGCAACATCGTCACCCGTGGCGGCCTGACCATCAGCACCGATACCTGGACCAACAGCAGCGCAATCCAGGCCGGACGCCTGAACGTCAACGTCAACAACTTCACCCAGACCGCGAGCGGCCAACTGCTGGCTTCCAGCAGCTTCACCGGCAGTGGCGTGAACTGGTTCAACGAAGGTTTGATTGCCACCGATGGCAGTCTGAATGTCGGTATCAGCGGCGCCTATTGGGGCGGCGGGCGAGTGAGCAGCCAGGGCAACCTGGTGATGAACGCCGCGCAAGTGAGCCTGACCACCGCCGATTCGAGCATCGCCGGCGGCGGTGACACCACGCTCAATGTCGGTGGCCAACTGGACAACGCCGGTCGCCTGACATCCGGCGCGAACATGATCGTCAACGCCAATGGTGTAAGGAACTACGGCACCACCGCCGCCGGCGGCGACCTGACGCTTACCACCGGAAACCTGGTGAATGCCGGCGGACTGATTTTCAGCGGCAAGAACATGTCGCTGCGAGTTGCCGACTTCAACAACAGCAACGCCAACGTCTATAGCCTCGGCAATCTGACGATCGACCGCGATGGTCAAGGCGGGCTGGCCAACAGCATCATGAATCGCTCGTCGACGCTGCAAAGCGACGGCAGCATGACCCTGGCCGCCAGCTCGATTCAGAACGTGCGGGACGTGCTGACCGTCAACGACGCCGGCATCTATACCGCCCGGATCGGTGAAGTCACCTGTATCGAAGGGGTGAACGCCGGTGACTGCAGCGGCAAGCAGAACCACGCCTGGGAGATCGTGCAGCGGGAAAAACTCGAGGTGACGGCCGCCAGCGCCGCCTCCAGCATCACGGCCGGTGGCGACTTGACCCTCAATGGCGGTGACCTGCTCAACCAGAGCAGCACCATCGCCACTGCTGGCAACCTGAGTGCCACGCTGGGCAACCTGACCAACAGCGGCGTCGAAACCGGGGAAACCGAAACCACCCGGATCTACATGTCCGAGCGCACCAAAAACGCGGGTGGCTGGTACAGCGCGGCCAGTGCCTTTACCAATCAGTACTGGTACGAAAGCGCCGGCTACGATCGCAATAACCTGGGTGGTCTTCAGGGCGCCATGGCCAGCTTCATCGGCATGACCGAGACTGAGCTCCCGAGCCTGGGCAGCAGCCGGAAAATCGCCTCCAGCGATCAGTCCTACGCCGCGGTGATCCAGGCGGCGGGTGCAGTCAACATCATCGCCCAGAACAACATCGATAACAGTGCCGTGCGCCCGGGCTACACCTATGTCGGCAGCGGTCCGCGCACTGGCACCGGTGCGGCCGGCAGTCCGTTCTCCACGCGCATTACCGTCAATCAGCAACTGCCACCGAACCTCGCTCAACAGCAGGTCAACCCGTTGGTCTTGCCTGGCTTCGCACTGCCAACCGGGCAGAACGGTCTGTTCCGTTTGAGCGGTCAGGAAAACACCGCGCCGACAGCGACAGGCCCGCAGAGCTGGACCATGAGTGGCGCCAGCGTCAACCCGAGCCAACGTGATCAGACATTGCCGGGTACCCAGCCACGAAACATTCTGCTGACCAATAACGCCTCGGCCTCGGCCAGCAGCGTTGACCTGACTCCGGTGGATCGTCAGGCCCTGCATCAGGCAATCGGCGCCAGCGCCATTGACGTCAGCGCCCCGGCAGCAGACGCCGGCGGCTCGGCGCTGCCCGGTCGTTCCTCCGCGTTCACGGTCAACCGTGTGCAGGGCGTGCCAGCCAGCAGCGGCCAATCAAAACCGCAGAAATACCTGATCGAAACCAACCCGGTCCTGACCGACCTCAAGCAGTTCATGAGTTCGGACTACCTGCTGTCCAACCTCGGTTACGACCCCGATCAAAGCGCCAAGCGCCTCGGTGACGGATTTTACGAGCAAACCTTGATCCAACAGGCGGTGGTCGCCCGTACCGGCCAGCGTTTCATTGATGGCCAGACGTCCAACGACGGCCTGTTCAAATACCTGATGGACAACGCCCTCACCAGCAAGAACGAGCTGAACCTCGCGGTGGGTGTGAGCCTGACCTCCGAACAGGTCGCGGCACTGACCCACGACATCGTCTGGATGGAAAACGCCGAAGTGAACGGCGAGCAGGTGCTGGTGCCTGTGCTGTACCTGGCCAACGCCAACAATCGCCTGGCTGCCAATGGCGCGTTGATCCAGGGTAAAGACGTGACCCTGATCGCCGGCGAGGACCTGAAAAACGCCGGTACCTTGAAAGCCACCAACAACCTGTCGGCCACCGCCGGCAACGACCTGGTCAACAGCGGCCTGATCGAGGCGGGCAATCGTCTCGATCTGTTGGCAGGCAACAACCTGACCAACAAATCCGGTGGTGTTATCGCCGGTAAAGAGGTCTCGTTGACCACCACCCGTGGCGACGTGATCAACGAACGCACCGTCACGACTCACGAAAGCGATAGCGGTTATCGCAGTGAGCGTACTGATTTCGTGGACAGTGCGGCGCGGATTGAAGCGGCGAACAACCTCACCATCAAGGCCGGGCAGGACTTCAACAACACCGGCGGTGTGCTGAAAAGCGGTTTGGACACCACGATCAATGCCGGGCGCGACGTCAACCTCGTTTCGGCTGAGCAAGTCGCCAGTGGCCAGCGTGGTCTGCATACCGACAAGACTGTTACCCAATACGGTTCGACCGTGGACGCGGGGCAAAGCCTGACTGTCAACGCGGGTCGCGACATCACTGCCATCGCCAGTCAGATCGACGCCAAACGCGATGTGAGCATGAGCGCCATCGGTGACCTGACCCTGGCCTCGGCGGCGGATGAAGAGCACTCGTACAGCAAGACGAAGAAGGTGACGAGTCAGGAGGATCATGTCAGTCAGGTGTCCACCAGCGTAACGGCGGGCGGGAATCTGACGTTGAATGCCGGAAAGGATCTGGACTTGATTGCCAGCCGCGTCAGTGGCGGAAATGAAGCCTATTTGTTTGCTGGCGATGATGTGAATCTGCAAACAGCAGACAACCTCGATTATTCCTATTACTCGAAGACCAAGAAGGGCTCATTCGGCAAGAAGAAGTCGACGATGACCGAAAGCGAAAGCGACGTATCGGTCAGTTCGAGTGTCAGTGCAGGAAACAAACTGGTGATCTCCGCTGGCGAGGATTTCAACGCTACCGGCGCCAAGCTGAAAAGCGACGGGACGCTGCTCGCAACTGCTGGCCACGACATCAATCTTGATGCTGCGCAGGACTACGCGAGTACCGCCAGCGCCTCGTCCAAAAAAGGCTGGACCTCCAGCAAGTCCAGCGCATCGGAAGTCACGCAGACTCGCTTGAACAGCACAGAACTGGTCGCCAAGAACATTGAGCTGAAGGCCGACCATGACATCTCGCTGACGGCTGCCGCGTTGCGCGCCGGGGAAGCAGTTAAGCTCACCGCTGCCAATGACGTATTGATCGGCGCCGGCGAGGAAACTCAAACCTCCTCACAGTCGAAAAGCTCCAGCAAGACCAGTGCAAATTTCTCGGGTCTGCTGACATCGGCGCAGAAGTCGCAACAAGCACAATCGACCTCGACCCATAGCGTCGGCAGTGACATCAGCGGCGGCAGCATTCAGATCAA
This sequence comes from Pseudomonas sp. SDO52101_S400, assembly GCF_054071635.1. NCBI lineage: Bacteria > Pseudomonadati > Pseudomonadota > Gammaproteobacteria > Pseudomonadales > Pseudomonadaceae > Pseudomonas > Pseudomonas sp. SDO52101_S400. The sequence goes on from NZ_JBSVWF010000094.1 coordinate 9,856, forward strand.
GAGCGGTCGTGACACAAGTGTCGAAGGAAGTACGCTGGTCGCCGATAAAAACATCGGGATTGATGCCGGTCGCAATCTTGAAATCACCAGCGCTGAAAACACCGAGACTTCAAGCTCTAAATCCGGTAGCAGGAAGGTCGGTGAAATCGGCTCCTGGTGGCAGGGTGCGACAGGGATCATCAAGCAGAAAGAGGCCGAGCAGTACACCTCTACGCGCCAGTCCGGCAGCCAGATTGCATCGCTTGGCGGCAATATCAGCCTGGCAGCGGGCGACCACTACAACCAGACGGCCAGCCAGTTAGTCACGCCTCTAGGTGATGTCAGCATCACTGCCAAGCATGTCGATATCGAGGCTGGCTTTGACACCCTGAACTCCACCAGAACCGCCAGTACCAGCCGTACCGCCATTGGCGGCTCAGTGAGTATCCCGTTGCTCGATGCCCTGCGGGGGATTCAGCAGATGGGTGAGGCGGCGCAGAAAACCAGTGATGACCGAATGGTCGCTCTGGCCGCCGTCAATGCGGCGATGAGCGCCAATCAGGCGGTGGACGCTGGCAAAGCACTGGTGGACGCCCCGAAAACCGGCATCAAGATCAGTGTCAACTTGAGTGACAGCCGCAGCCACAGCGAGAGCAGTCAAAGCGGTCGCAACGTGGTAGGCAGCGATGTCGTGGCTGGTGGTAACGTCAAGATCGTTGCCACCGGTGCCGGTGCCGACAGTGATATCAATGTCGTTGGAAGCCGGATCGAGGGTGGGGGGGACGTCAGTCTCAAGGCCGACGGCGAGATCAATCTCCTGTCCGCACAAAATACCGCGCATCAGGAAAGCACCAATAGCAACTCTGGCTGGAGTGCCGGAATCGGCATCGGTTTTGGCGGGGCGCAAAACGGCGTCTCGTTTGAACTGGCAGCCAATGCGGGACGTGGTATGACCGACGGTGACGATGTCACCCATACCAACACGTATATCAAGGGTGGCAGCAGCGTCAAACTTGAGAGCGGCGGCGACACCAATATCAAAGGCGGTGTGGTCTCGGCCGAGCAGGTCAAGGTCAAGGTCGGCGGCGATCTGAATATCGAAAGCCAGCAGGACACCAGCACCTACACCTCCAAACAATTGAGCGCGAACATCGGCGTCAATATTTGCGTTCCACCGATTTGTGCAGGCATGAGCACCATCAGTGGTGGTATCGCTGCACAGCACATGAACAGCGAATACGCCAGTGTCAGTGAACAATCGGGAATCAAGGCCGGCAACGGCGGATTCCAGGTCGAGGTCAAGGGCAATACCGATCTGGTGGGGGCAGTCATTGCCAGTACCGACAGGGCAGTAGCGGATGGCAAGAACACTCTCAGTACCGGGACGCTGACCACTTCCGACATCAAGAACAAAGCTGATTACGACGCAACCAGCATCAACTTGAGTGGTGGTTTCGGTGGCAATATCGGCCGCGATGGCAATGGCAATGCCAGTGCTACGGCCAACCCTAACGGCCCCAATGTTCCCAACAAAGGTGGTGTGAGTGTTTCGACCCCGGTGGCGCTGTACGCCGGCGACAGTTCCAGCAGCACTACTCACAGCGGCATCAGCGGTGCGGCCGTAACCATCACCAATGGTGCCAAGCAACAGGAAATGACTGGTCAGACGGCGGAGCAGGCAATTGCCGCCATCAATACCGATGTTTCCAGTGAGCGTGATGGCAGCAACAAGCTCAAGCCGATTTTCGATGCCCAGGAAATCGGTGTGGACTTCGAGATCGTCGGCAAGTTCGTGCAGAACGTTTCCCAGTACATCGATAGTCGTGCGCGGGAAATCGATCAGAAGAAGGAGCAGGCTAATCTTGAAAAGGCTGCTGCTGATGACCAAAGCTTGCCGCTCAAGGATCGAATAGCGCACCACGAAAATTATGTGCAGCTCAATCAGCAGATCAAGGAAATCGGTGATAACTGGGGCGCCGGCGGCACTTACCGGCAAATCGCAACAGCGCTGGTCGCGGGTATCAGTGGCAACGTAGCCGGCAGCGGAGCCCAGTTCGCGCAAAACATGGTGGTCAACTACGTCCAGCAGCAAGGCTCGGCGTATATCGGCAAACTGGTGAAAGAGGGCCTGAAGGAAGGCAGCCCTGAACATGCCGCGTTACACGCGATTCTTGGTTGTGCAGGCGCTGCCGCCAGCAGTCAAAGTTGTTCGGCAGGTGCTTTGGGTGGTTCTGCCGCAAGCCTGTTGGCCGGTTTGTTCGCCGATAGCGACCCGAACGAAACCGCAGTAGAGCGCGAAGCCAAACGCAATATCATCACTAGCCTGGTGACCGGCATCGCGGCCATGAGTTCGCCGAACGGCGCGGCTACCGCGAACAACGCTGCTGCGGCTAACGTCGATAACAACTGGCTGGCGACGCAGCAGTACGTCCAGGCCAAAAAGGAAATCGATGCAGAGCCCAATCTGGCGAAGAAACTGGCGATCATCGCCAAGTGGGGGCTCATTTCGGCCCGACAGGATCTGCTGACAGCTTCCGGAGTCATGAAAGGCTTCACGGACGGCATGGCAGGTGCGGGACTGGGCGCGCTGGACAGTGCTGTGAATCTGCTGCGCGATCCGGTGGAAAGCTTCCACGCCATGAACGAGTTCCTGGCTTCTGATGAGGCGGTGAACATTCTCGGTAAAAGTGTTGCCGATGCTTTCAAATCGCAACTTTCGCAAATCCTTGAAGCCGCCACCGTGGGAGGCGACGAGAACGCGGAGAATATTGGCCGGCAAATGGGGCAGGCCGTCGCACTTATCGTCCAGCTGATGGCCGGCGGCGGCACCAGCTCCGCAAATTCAGCGCTGCAGCTTTCGCGTATGGGCATCGACGTTTCGGTCAAGACCATCAAAGAAGTGGGCTCAACGGTCAAGATCGATAATCTCAAGACGCAGATCACGAAGTTTTCGGAGAAGCTGCCGGATACGGATGTGCCGCGTTTAGATCCACCAAAACCGGACGTAAAGCCCCCTCAAGTTCCTGACAGCCCTAAACCAGAGGTGACACCGCCAAAGGTAGATGATCTGCCGAAGAGCCCCGATGTGCCCGTTCCGACAGGTCAGACGGGAACCGTTTGGGATGCGATAACGAACCCAGGTCCAGTTCACCCTGGCTCGGTGATCCCTCAATTTTTTGAGTTGAACCTTGATAGTGGCGTCAAGATATGGGTTGATGGGAACGCAACGAAACATATCGCCGAATACGCGGCCTATAAGGCAGAGCTTTACACTCCAGAGGCAGTTAGATTGGCTAGTCAAGTTCAATTAAATAGTCTGAAGACAGCGGTAGAAATGGCCGCTAGCTCTGGGATAGAGTACAGAAAGGTAATAAACGTTGATGGTTGGGAGTTAATGTTTGCACCTCCTAAATCTGAAGGCCAGCTGCCGGCTCTTTATCACGCAGTGGTTAGGTCGAGGTGAATATGTTGAAAGTTACTGGGTATAAAGAAGGATCTCTAGCAGAGATTCAGTTTGGTGAGTATGTAATTGCTGATGTCGTTTTTGAGGGGGAGCGGCATCCGGCTGCCCCTTTGTACTGGCGTGTTGGTGATTTTGCAGAGTCTCTGTTGGAAATAGGTATTAATCGGGTCAGTGGCGCTGTTGCCAAAGTTTGCCTTGTTGCCTGTGGTGAGCGTGAAGTTCTGCAAGATCATAGGCAATATTTGGCGGGCAGTTCTATAAGTGGTATTCCTGTTTTTGACATTGCAGGCTGGCCGGATAGTCGTTACAAAGATGAAGTGGGCTATTTGGAAGTTGCAGAGAGCGAAACGGTGCTTGTAATGTTTTTTTCTTCCGATAAGGTCGTTGAAATAGTGTATGAGTTCTCGGGTGTAAGATTTGGAGTTGCTTTTGGGGGAGGGTTGATTTGGATTGCTGTAGACAAGTTAAAGTGAAAGTCGCCATTGTTTGCAATGTGGGTAACAAGTTGGCGCGGGCGACCTACCACTTCCTGACGGAGAAGCAGCCTTTTGACGCTAAATGCTGTTTCGCCTAGAGGCGAGTCAGGCGGTGGTCGGGAAAACGAAAGGGGACTGGACGCAAGCCAAAATCAGTGTGGCGTCCGATCATCACCGCCTAAGTGCGTTGTTGAGACCGGCTAATGAAGTGAAAAGGGGACAGATTTATTTTATTTAATAAATTTGTCCCCTTTCTGTTCTATCTGGTAAGAAAAATTTCACGAGTTCTATGACGCTTACAACCGATGAGGCTCTATCGGCAGGGCAAAAATATCTCGGTCCCGAGTACAGGGAAATCGGTAAGCCCGGCTCTGGGGTGTTTCACAGCGCTGATGGCACCAAGGAGTTCCGTATCGACTCAGGATCTATATCAAGAACACACGCTCCGGGAGTTCCGCATGTACATTTCGGAGTTAAAGACCCTGTGACTGAGAAATATGTTTCTAACAATCATGTTCCCTATGCGGACTAGGATATGGATATGTCTATCGTTCGGAAGGGTATTGTTGTCACTGGCGAATATTCTGGCTGGGAAATTGTTGTTGCGGACGATCGTGATGGCGACACTGCCGGGTATTATCTTTACTTGAAGAAAAGTGATGTAGAAGGGTTTGACTACTGGTTCGAACATGAGGCAGGGCTTCAGGCTCAGCTAGCTGATTTTGAGGTGGAGTGGATAGTTTAATAAGTTAATTAGCATGGCTGTTATTTTGCTGTCGGGAGTGAAAAGGGGGGCGGATTTATTTAATTTGAAAAACTTTTCCACTTTCTGTTCGGTCGATAGGTCAATCTCATGTTTTATGATTCGACTACGTCTGCGATCAGTCGTGCTCCAAGTATTATGTTGCCGAGGAAGTGAGAATGGCTGCTTACGATTT